>CAZGVR010000188.1:0-7620 GCA_964528945.1 uncultured Myxococcales bacterium | reverse complement strand
GAGCGCGCCTGGGCCTTCCGGGGCCCGAGGCCGCCGCGCTCGGCGCCTACCGTGCGCGCGTCGCGGATCCGTCGTCGCCGGGCTACGGCGGCGCGATCGTGATCCAGGGGAGCGGGGTCGCGTACGAGACCTACACGAGGGCCCTGCCCGAGCTGGAGGCCGATGGCCTCTCGTTCGACGTGCTCCAGGTCACGAGCGTGGAGCTCTTCGACCTACTGCCCGAGGAGGAGCAGGACCGGATCTTCCCGCCCGCGCTCGCCGGGCGCGCGATCGGCATCACGGACTTCACGCTCCCCACCCTCCACGGATTCGTGACGTCTGCCAGCGGCAGGCGCGCCTCGCTGCACCCGTTCCGCAAAGGAAGGTACCAGGGCAGCGGCCGCGCGGACCGCGTGCTCGCGGAGGCGGGCCTCGACGCGGCCTCGATCGCGAGGGCCCTGCGCGGGTGGGCGCGCGCCCCGAGGCCGTGAGGACTGACCCGTTTTCGTGATAGAGTCGGCGCGTGCAGGCGATCTTGCAGCTCCTCGCGGTCTCCTTCGTGCCGTGCGTCATCCTGCTCGTCGCAATCTACAGGCTGGACAAGTACGAGCCCGAGAAGATCGGCGCGATCGTCGGGACGTTCCTGGTCGGCATGTTGTCCTACGTCCCGGCCCACACCATCGAGCTGCTGGCGAGCCGGCTGTTCCTGGGCGGGTCGAGATCCGGGGCGGTCCACGACTTCCTGATCGTCGCCCCGGTGGAGGAGCTCCTCAAGCTCGGCGTGATCGTGGTCATCGCCAGAGTGAGGAGCTGGTTCGACGAGCCCCTGGACTGGCTCATCTACGGCTGGACCGCAGCCCTGGGATTCGCCGCGGCCGAGAACGCCGCCTACCTGTTCGAGGAGCCGGGTGCCTACTTCTGGGCCAGGGCGCTGCTGGCGTCGCCGGCACATCCCCTCTTCACGGGGCTCATGGGCTGGGCCCTGGGCGTGTGGCGCTTCGACAGGCGCGGCCCGGCCGGGCTCCTCCTCGTGGTGGCTGCCGTGTTGCAGGCAATCCTGGTGCACGGCCTGTACGACGTGCTCGTGAGCACCGAGACCCTGTCGCTGGGGCTCGCGGTGACCCTCCTCGTGGCGCTGGTCGGGATCAACGGGATCTACTGGCACCGCCTGGTCGAGGCCTCGCCGTTTCGGTTCAGCTACCTGCCGAAGGGCGTCCGCACCATGAGGCAGGACGTGGTCGTCTACACGTGGCAGCGATGGAAGTACGCGCTGTGGTTCTTCGTGCTCTTCGGGGCCTGCGCGATCCTCGCCGGCTGCGTGCTCCTCGTGGTGCCGGCAGCCTGGTGCGCGAGGGCCGGCACGGGCATCGGATCGTACGTGTCCGAAGGCGGATGCCAGGCGCTCACCGCGCTCACGGCCTGCCGCTTCGAGGACAGGGCCGCCCTCGATGCCCACGGCCTGGCCCTCGCCGGTCTCATGGGAGCGATCTTCCTCGCGATCGCCGTGGCATGGGGAGCGCTGTCGCGCGGGCGGGCGTCCCAGGCCATGATGATGCCGGCGCTCGCCGCGCTCCTCGCGACCACGCTCGTCGTGTGCGTGTCGTCGAGATCGGTCGGCATGTGGTTCATGGGGTTCCACGAGGCCGTTGCCGGCACGAGCTGCACGGCATTCAAGGACGAGGCCGCCTCCGGGTTCTTCGTCACGGCCATCTACGGGGTGCTGGGGCTGGGCTGCGCCGGCGGGCTCGCCGGCCATCTGCTGGGGTCCGCGGTCCGGAGGATGCGCGCGAAGAAGGCCTGACCGGTCACTCCACGGCGAAGGTCTTCTGGATGCGGCAGCCGCACTTCTTCTCGAGGCTGGCCCTCATGACCTCGATCTCCTCCGAGTCGGTGCAGGTGTGCAGGGTCTTGCCAGCGCCGATCTTGGCGCTCCAGTCGGCCTCGGACGTGCCTGGAACCAGGTTCCTGAGGACATCCAGCATGCAGTTCGAGCCGCTCCCCTGGTCGATCACCTCGAGCTTCCACCTGATCCGCCCGTTCACCACGCTCGCTGTCCCGACGTCGCACCCGGCAGCCTTGATCGCCTCGAGCAGATCGGATGCGGACCCCGTGTCGTCCATGGACGCGAGCACGGCCGGGGCCTGGAACTTGGTGCCGAGGCTCTCGTAGACCTCGTCCGCCATCTGCGAGTCGTCCGTCTCCTCGACTATGACGTCGTAGATGCAATCGCGGTCGGGGGAGCCGGCCTCGATCAGGATGTGGGAGCCCGAGCCCTGCGGACCGCTCGCCGCCCCCTTCGCCCCCTTGCGGCCGCCCTTGCACGACGGCGCGATGGCCACGATCACGGCGCATGCCATGGCGAGGGACGGGATCATCCGCCTCGCGCGCGTTCCGGTCCTTCCGGTCATGTCAGTCCTCCTCGCTCTTGCCGCTGAGGCTCCTCTGCAGCAGCCAGGGGTCGAGCGCCACGCCTATGTACCAGGCCTTGCGAGCGTCCCAGGGAGTGGTGAGATCCGCGGTGCCGAACTGCAGGCCGCCCACGATGATGAACTCCTTGAGGAGCGCGATCCCGAATCCGACCTGCAGGCCCAGGATCCCGCCGTCGTCCTGGGATCCCAGCCTGATCCCGATGTGGGGCATTGGGTACGGCGCCGGGAAGAACTTGCGCTTGAAGAAGCTCTTGTTGAGGACTGGCGTTATCATCACGGTGAACGCCATGGCCCTGAGCTCGCTGTAGGCGATGATCCCCATCTGAAGGCGGATCATGCTGAGATCCTCGCGCGGCCGGACCTTGATGTAGATTACGTGGCCGGCCTTAACCTTGGCGCTGCCGCCCGAGGGGTCCTCGTACGTGATGACCGGCGTGACCGCGTACACCCCGGGCTTGGCCTTGGGCACGTCGTAGTAGTAGATGGGCATGTCCATGGACGGGTTGTGGAAGCTCTCCGCGCTCTCCGGGCTGCCCTCGTACGAAACCCTGGCCTCGACGTTGGAGATGGCCAACCCGTTGCTCAACGCGACCACCGGGTAGTTCATCACGCGGACCTTGCCCTTGCCCGAGACGGACGTGAGGTACGCCCAGAAAGGCCCCTTGAAGCTCGGGGCCTGCTGGAAGGTGCAGCGGAAGACCTTCTTCTTCTCGTCCTTGAGCTTGGGCCTGAGCTCGGCGCCGAGGGCCTCGTCCACGGAGCAGATCTCGGACACGAAAGGCGCCCTCTCGTAGACGTTGCCCGGCATCTCCTCGGGGAAGGGGAACGAGTACTTCGACGCCTTGCCCGTAAAGCCCAGGTACCGACCGCATTTCCCGGACTCCACCACCCTGAGGCCCAGCACCGCGTCCTGCGGCAGCTCGATCCTGGTGGGATCTTCCTGGGAGTAGACGTCCTGCTGGGCCGCCGGCACCTTGGCCGCGAGGACCACGCTCCCGGAGTCGGAGAGGGACACGGTCACGCGGTCGTCCTGGTGCTTCTTCAGCTGCGCATCGAGCCATGCCCTTGCCTTCTGCATGTCGACCGGCGCATCGCCTTCCTCGTACGTGCCGATCTGCACGGCGTTCTCGAATGTGTGGACTTTCTGGTCGTCGCCGACGTACTCGTACTCGTACCTGAGCTCCCAGTACAGCTGGCCGCACGTGGCCCCGTCCACCGGCTTGAAGAAGTACTTCTCCAGCAGGCTCGGGATCTCGTTGGACGCGAGGCCGCCGAAGCCCTGCGGACCGGCGCTCGGCCCTTCGTCTAGCGGTATGGCCTCGACCTCCGGGTGCGCGGCGTCCGAGGCGTCCGGGCCGAGGGCCGCCGACGGACCCTTCACCCCCTTCGGCTTCTTGGCCCTGGAGAGGACGTCCTCGCCAGCCACGACTGCCGTGGGCAGCAGCACGACCTTGAGGCCGCTGCCCTGCTGCGGCTGGGCGAGCACGTAATACGTCTGCGAGAACGGATAGACCTCGCCTGGCCTCGCAAGCTGCTCCGCGTCGGAGCAGGACTGCGCGCAGTAGTTGCCGGGGTACAGGAAGTAGGAGGACCCGTCCTCGACCTTGTTCTTCTCCGGGACCGCGAGCCCATGGACTCCGTAGATGTCGTGCTGGTGCAGCACGAACTTGAGGTACTCGCCCTCGTAGACGTCCACCACCTCCGGGCTCTCGCCCGGGTTCGGGTTGAAGAAGAAGTCGAAGCCGAGGCTCTTTATCTCCCCCTTGTCGGCGGCCGCGTCGGCGGCCCAGGCGGCGAGCGCGGCCACTGCGCAGGCGGCCGGGAGGAGTCGCGAGCATATCCTTCCCTGCGTCGACATGGCTCAGCCTCCCGTCACGTCGTCCACGTACGTGAACGCGCTTGCGCGGGTGTAGGAGTACCCGTTCGGGTTCTCGACCGTCACGTCCACCACGCCGGGCGATGCGTACGGCGCGGGCGGTGCGTAGACGACCATCTGGTGCTCGTCCCAGTCGGCCAGCATGACGTCCGGATCCACGAGCGCCGCCTCGAACGTGTCGAAGAGGATCCTGGAGCCGTAGGCGAAGCTGTTCCCCGTGACGCTCACGACCACCCCGCCCTCGAGCGGCGACGACGAGGGAACGAGCGCGTATATGATCGGGCTCGGCACGGTCACGGTCACGATGTCGGACTCCAGCGGGAACGAGGTCGACGTGGCCACGAGCCGCGCCGTGACGTGGGCCGTGTACGTCGTGGTCAGACGGTCGAAGGCCATGCCGTCCTGGTCCGTGGTCCGGTGGCCGCCTCCGCTCTCCAGCGCCCCGTCGTCGGTCGTGAACACGACGTCGACGTCGGGGACCGGGTTGTCGAGCGCGTCGTACACGTAGGCCTCGAGCCGCATGGTCCCGCCCTCCGGAGGCAGCACGGATCCCGAGGTGCCGCCCTCGGCTATCACGGACACGAGAATCCTGTCGGGTGTCCGCCCCACCACGAAAACGTCGGTGAGCGTGTGCTTCCCGCTCTTCACCGTGATCGTGGCAGTGCCCTTGGTGTCGCCCGCGAAGAACGTGGCGCGCGCCACGCCGTTGCGCGTGCCCACGTCCACGCGGTCCGCTCCGGGCACGACCTCGGCCGGAGTGTACTCGCCGAAGGGCATGACCACGCCCAGATCCGTGGTGATGTAGACCTGGGTGCCGTCCATGACTGGCGCGCCTGTCTCGTCCATGGCCAGGATCGTGATCGACCCGAACGTGTTCTTGTCCAGGACGTCCGGCTCCAGCGTGAGGCTGAGCTCGCCAGCCTCGGGCACGACCTTCTCGAGGCACCCCCCGGCCGAGACGGCGAGGATCGCCGCCAGCATGAGATCCCTTGGAAAACGCATGTGTCGTCCCCTGTCATCGCCGGCCATCACACAACCGCCGGCACGTCCAACCATGCTCACCTATTGGAGAATTCCGAGAATACCGGAACGGGGCGGGTTCGTCAACCGCGGACGATGGGCTCGTCGACCGCGGACGCGGATCGCCATGGGTTCGTCAACCGCGGACGCGGATCGCCCAGAACAGCCGTGCCATGTTCTTGAGCACGTTGGGCACTCGCCTCGTGAGGCGTATGGACGGCTCCCGCTTCTCGACCACGCGCACCGGGATCTCCCTGATCCTGAGCCCCCCCCGCTCCGCCCGTATCACCATCTCGGAGGCGAACAGGTCCCTGTCCACGAGGCAGGACTGGATCGTGTCCACGAGCACGGCCTTGCGCATGGCCTTCAGGCCGTGCGTGTCCGTCCCCTTGAAGCCGAGGGCGAGCCTGAGCATCCAGTTGATGACCAGCGATGCCACGTGCCGCGAGGCCGGCCTGTTGTCCGCGGCGCCCTGGACCAGCTTGGAGCCGATGACCAGGTCGGCCTGGTCGCTGGCCAGGATGTCCAGCGCCCTCCGGTGGAAATCCACGTCGCACAGGTCGATCTCGTCGCAGATCACGAACTCCCCTCGCGCGTCCAGGATGCCGATCCTGAGCGCCTTGCCGTAGTTGGGCTCGTGCAGGCTGAGCACCCTCACCGCCGGATGGCGGGTGGAGATCTCGGTGGTCGCCGTATCATTGAAAAAAAAAGTCCCGTTCTCGGAGAGGATGATCTCGTAGGTGTAGGGGAAGTCCTTCAGCCGCTCCACGAGCTCGACGACCGCCGCGTTCAGGATCCTTTCCTCGTTGTAGACGGGGATCACGATGCTCACGCGCGGGGTCGGCGTCCTGGGAGTGTCTCCCGGGCCCGCACCCCTTCCGCCGATCGAGTCGTCGCTCATGCCAGCTCCTCGGAGGAACCTTCCTCGATCGCCCGCGCGGTCTGGCGGCCGGCGATCAGCGCGTCCTCCATGGCCGAGTAGTTCCAGTCGCCGTAGCGACCGATGGAGTATATCGAATGACCTGACAGAAATCGATGTATGCGTCCCCTCGCGCTCTCCCACGCGTGATCGTAGACGACGTAGGCATGCGGGATCCTGCGCTCCCTCACGAACCTCACGTCGCGCGCGCTCCTTAATAGCCCCATGCGGATCAGCTCGGGCAGGACCCGGGACATCACCGCTCGCAACGGGGCTCCTCGCTGCGACACGAGCTCGACGTAGAGGCTGCCGCACCCCTCGGGAACCACGTCCGGGGAGAAGTTGGAGTACGCGCCCACCCTGTAGAACGAGACGCCGGGGTCCGGCACGTACGTCCAGTGCCACGGAGTCCCGGCCGGCACCTCGAGGGCGATGTCCAGGTACCTGAGCGGCCTCACGCGCAGCCTGCGGCCGGCCTCCCGGATCCAGGCGGGCGCGTCCACGATCAGCTTGACCAGCGCGTCGAGCGGCACTGTCGTGACGAGCGCCTCCCACGAGACCCACGACCCGTCCGAGAGCCGGGCTCGACGCCTGCGGGCCTCGATCCCGGTGAGCCCGAGGCCGTAGCCGATCGGGACTCGGCGCCCCACGTCGTCGGCGATGCGATCCGAGAGCACGCCGATGCCGCGGCGCGGGTAAAGGAATCTCGCGTTGTAGCCGAGCTCGGGATCCGCGAGGCCCACGGCACCGGAGAGGACCTCCTTCACCGTGGGGACCGGGACGAACCGGTCGCACCAGGCAGGGGTCATGTCCCTGGGATGGACGCCCCAGATCTTGGTGTTGTACGGGATCATGAAGTGCCTGGCGAACCCCTGGCCGAAGTGCCTCAGGATGAAGTCCTCGAACGATCGCACGGCCTTGACAGGGCTTGCATCGCGCGCCTCGAAGAACCCGGCCAGGCACTCGTATGCTACGCGGGGCGGCAGGCCGAAGGTGTTTGCCTGGAACGGGTAGCGCGTGTACGCGCCGCTCGACCAGATGCGGCTCAGCCTCTCGATCCGCAGCGAATCCCGGCCCACCAGCCTGCCCACCCATCGCGCGATCCCGGGATCGCGCAGGTGCAGGAGGTGTCCCGTGCGGTCGAAGCCGTAGCCCTTCTCCCACGTGGTGGTCGCGAGCCCGCCCGGCCGCTTCTCGCGCTCCACGATCAGGCACGTCCCGGAACGCATGTGGTGAGCGGTCGAGAGCCCGGCCAGGCCGGCACCGGCCACGAGCATGTCCACGGAGCGAAGCACGGCGGAATTATGGGCGAAGTCGACCGCCTGTCAACAAGGGATCATGGCCCCCAATCCCGCGCTAGCGCGCGGGATTGGGGCTGAAGGTAGACGAAAGGGCTC
>CAZGVR010000187.1:0-7652 GCA_964528945.1 uncultured Myxococcales bacterium | reverse complement strand
GGGGTGCTCGGCCTCGGCGAGATCGTGTGCGTCGAGACCACGCGGCCGCTCGAGGACGGGGCCCGCCTGATCGCGCGGCTCGCGACCGCCACCCCGGACGGCATAGAGTTCTTCTCGGCCAGGGTCGTGACCGAGCAGGAGGCAAGGGCCATCGCGGCCGGGCCGGCCGCGATCGACTGGCACGCGGTGCTCGCGGGCGGCACGGACGCCGCTGGCCCGGTCGCCGCGATGGCTGCGATCGCCGCCATGGGCGAGATCCCGGCCGAGAGGAGGACCGGCAAGGGGACCTCTCGCGTGGACCTCTCGCGCATGATCGCCGGCATCGGGATCTCCTCCGTCCGGGACGTGCCCGACCTCGCGTCCCGCGGGCTTCCTCCGGGATCGCCCGTGGTGACGATCGCGGCGAGGCCGGACAATGGAAGGTGGCCGCGTCCCTCGGAGCTCACCGCTCTCCTCGAGTCTCGGGGCCTCGAGGTCTCGGCGATGGCGCGGCGCGCGCGCGGCGCGGAGGCCACGTGACCTACAACTTCGACCCGGATCGCTGGTACGAGAACCAGAGGGCCCTCCTCGAGGCGAGGAGGCGCGACGGGGATCTCGATGCCTACGGGTTCGAGGAGGCGCTCAGGGACCTCGACCGGAGGCACGAGGAGATGGTCGCGCGGCTCGACGGCACGTACGGGATCCCGGACGGCGGGAAGTAGCCCCTACCGCTTCAGGAATCTCTGATCCCCTCGCCGCACGGTGATGCCCTCGTCGTCGAGGTACCTGGCGAGGGGCAGGGCGTGCTTGCGCGTGACCCCGGCGATCGCCTTGAGATCCGTGACCAGCATGGAATCGCGGGTCCCGAGGAACGTCCTCACCTCCCCCGCGAGCTTGGCGAGGAATGCGGTCGTGAACAGGAACTCGTCCGTTAGGAGCCGGGCCCTGCCGCTGCTCACGAGCAGGTTCACGGACCGCCTGGCTTCCTCCGGGGTCGCCCCGAGCTGCCCGGCCAGCACCTCCAGCGTGGGCGGGGCGTGCGGGGATCGCTCTGTCTCGGCCATCATGCGCTCCGCGAGCTCGCGAACCAGCCTGTCCGACCCGGGGCGGTGACCCGAGGCGGCGACGAGGTCGCCCACGAGCTTCCACGCGTCCTCGGCGATCCTGCGCTTCATCACGGCGTCGAAGAGCGCGGCTCCGTCGGGTCCTGTCACCAGGTCCCGCAGCTCGTCCCGCTTGATCCCGGCCTTCTCTGGCTCGCTCGAGTGGTACGCCGCCAGCGAGGCGTCTGCGCGCGCGAGCGCCCTCATCCACGCATCCGAGCCCACGACCGTCCGCTTGCCGGCCTTCACCGCACCCCGGCGCTGCAGGATCCTGTCGAGCGCACGGGCCGCGTCCGCGGGAGGGGCCGGGACCCTCTGCGTCAGCTCGTCAGGGTCCAGGCCAACGGCCCCGGCACCGCGGAGGGCGAAGCCGATCCAGGACTCCGGGTCGCCGCGCCCGATGGCCAGCACCTGCTCCACGAGGCTCGGGCCCAGCCGCCGGCTCCCGAACAGGGGGTCGATCACGATCCCGCCCGCGGCGGTCGAGTAGCCGCCCCCGAGCCCGCCGGGCGCGCGAAGGATGAAGCGGTCGCCGGCCCGCGGCACCACGGGCTCACCGGTCTCGATCCTGACCAGGCCGCGCTCGGACGGGGCGAGCGGGGCCTGCCGAGGGCCGCGGGGAAGGCCGTGGACCTCGCAGGACACGGATCCCGATCCGAGGTTCATGCTCATCATCGCGGGCAGTCTGAGCGGCTTCCTGACCCAGGGCATGGGGCCGATCTCGGCGAGGATCGCCCGAGACGCCTGGAAGACCCCAGGCTCGACGACCCACTGGCCTCTGAGAGCCGAGTCCGCGTCGACCCCGACGAGGTTGAGCGCGGCCCGCGACGGGGCGTGGACCCGCGACGTGGTGCCGCCGTGCACCTGGATCCCTCGCACGCGAGCGCGCGCACCTGCCGGCTCGATGGCCACCTGATCCTCGACCCCCACCGATCCGCCCAGCAGCGTTCCGGTGAGGACCGTACCGAAACCGGCCATTACGAAGGATCTGTCCACGGGCATGCGCAGGGGCTGACGAGAGGCCGGCGTCCGCAGGTCGCCCACGAGCGCGTCGATGGCCGCGCGCAGATCGTCGAGGCCCGCGCCCGTCTCGGCGCTCGTCTCGACGATCGGTGCGCCCTCGAGGAAAGTGGACGCCAGCAGGCCGGCCACCTCCTCCGCGGCCAGCCTCCTGATGTCCTCCTCCACCGTGTCGCACTTCGTGAGAGCGACCAGCCCCCGCGACACCCCGAGGGCCTCCAGGATGTGGAGGTGCTCGACGGTCTGGGGCTTGACCCCGTCGCCTGCGTCCACGACCAGCACGGCTATGTCCACGACGGCGGCGCCGGCCGCCATCGTCTTGATGAAGCGCTCGTGGCCTGGCACGTCGACGACGGAGACCGTCCTGCCGGACGGCAGGCGCAGGGCCGCATAGCCCAGCTCTATCGTGATGCCGCGCCGCTTCTCCTCCGGCAGCCTGTCCGGATCCGTGCCCGTGAGCGCGCGGACGAGCGTGCTCTTGCCGTGGTCGATGTGCCCGGCGGTGCCGAGGACTGCGACCGGGAGGTCGGGATCCGTTGGGGTCGGCACGGTTTCCAAAATGGTACGCCTGCGCTAGAAATGCAAGGGTTCGAGGAGGGGATCATGTCCGGAGCAGCAAAGCGAGAGGGAAGGATCCCGGCCGCGCTGGGAGGACTGGCCGCAGGTCTGGCCCTGGCCTTGGTCCTCGACATGGCCACGGCCTGGGCCACGACCGCGAAGTCCTCGCAGTACGGCGCCCTCACGATCTTCTCCAAGGTGCTCGCGCACATCGAGGAGAGCTACGTGGAGGCGATCGACTCGGACAGGCTGATCTACGGCGCGATCAAGGGCATGGTCGGCTCCCTCGATCCGCACTCGGCATTCCTCGACCCGGACGAGTTCAAGATCCTGCAGGGCGACACGGCGGGCAAGTTCGGCGGAGTGGGCCTCGAGGTGGACGCCAGGTACGGCCGCCTGACCGTGATCTCGCCGCTGCCAGGCTCGCCGGCCGAGGAGGCGGGCCTGCGCTCGGGGGACGAGATCATGTCCATCGAGGGCATTCCCGCCTTCACGCTCACCATCCAGGACGCGGTCAAGCTCATGCGCGGCGAGCCGGGAACTGACGTGGCCATCAAGGTGCGGAGGGGCGAGACCGAGATCCTGGACTTCGTGCTCACGCGCGAGATCATCAAGGTCGAGAGCGTGGAGGGCAGGATGCTGGAAAAGGAGGCCGGGATCGCGTTGGTGCGCGTCAAGGTCTTCCAGGGGGATACGTACCAGAGGTTCAGGGACGACCTGGACACGCTCTCCGCGCAGGCCGGCGGGACCCTCTCCGGCCTCCTCGTGGATCTCAGGTCGAACCCGGGCGGGCTGCTCGACCAGGCCGTGTGGATCGCCGACGAGTTCCTGTCTTCCGGCGTGATCATGACGACGAGGGGCCGGAGCGGGGAGATAGAGTTCATCGAGAAGGCGCACAAGAAGGGGACGCGGGAGGACATGAGGCTCGTCCTGGTCGTGAACGAGTACACGGCGTCGGCCGCCGAGGTCCTGGTGGGCGCCCTGCAGGATCACAAGCGGGCCGTGGTCGTGGGCATGCCCACCTTCGGCAAGGGCAGCGTTCAGACGGTCATCAAGCTGCCCGACGGGTCGGGCCTCAAGCTGACCACGGCCCTCTACGCCACCCCCTCTGGTCGGATCGTACAGGCGCAGGGCATCGAGCCGGATCTCGTGATACCAGCGCTGGATGCCGATCTCCTCGACAAGAGCACCAAGCACCTGGAGAAGGACATCCCGGGCCACATAGAGGCCCAGCCCACTCAAGGGCCCAAGGCCGAGTCGCCGGTGCCCATGGACGACAACCAGCTCTACATCGCCTGGCAGGTGCTGCGCGCCGCCGTCAAGCTCGGGTCGGACGGAACCGGTGTGGAGGGCGGGTGAAGTCGCTGCTCGAATGGATCGATGCCCACAAGATCCTGGTCTGCCTGGGACCGGGGGGCGTGGGCAAGACGACGGTCACCTCTGCCCTCGGGCTTCACGCCTCGTCGGAGCGCAGGCGTACTCTCTGCATGACGATAGATCCTGCCCGGCGCCTGGCAGAGAGCCTGGGCATACAGGGAGAGGCCGAGGCATCGGGAAAGGGGATGATCGAGGTCCCGGTCCGGGAGAACCTCTGGGCCATGATGGTCGACGCGCAGACCGCCGTCGACGTTGCCACCAGGCGTCACCTGGGCGCGGCCGCCGAGCACGCCATGGAGTCGAACCGGATCTTCCGTTACCTGAGGAACACCCTGGCCGGGTTCCACGAGTTCGCGTGCATGGACGTGCTCCTCGATCTCGTGGACCGTGGGATCTGGGACACCATAATCCTGGACACGCCCCCCTCGCAGCACGCGCGGGACTTCCTCGAGGCCCCGCGGAGGATCGAGGAGGCCGTGACCAGCCCGGTCCTGAACCTGTTCGTGGACGCGGGAGGCAAGGGACTGCCGGGCCGCGGCCTGGTCGGCCTGGGCACGGGCATGACCATGAGGGTCATAGGCCGCCTCATCGGCCAGGGCCTCGTCGAGGAGGTGGCGGAGTTCCTGATCCTCGGGGGCGACATGCTCAAGGGCTTCCACGCGCGGGCAGCCAGGATGAGGGAGTTCCTGGACAACGGGGATCTCGGGTTCGCGGTCGTGACCTCGCCCGAGACCGCGCCCGAGTGCATCAGGCTCGACGCCATGCTCGGGGAGATGGGATTCAGGGACGAGTTCTTCGTGATGAACCGCGTGCTCACCTATGCCAGGGATTCGGTCGAGGGTCTTTCGCTGGTGCCCATGCACCCCGTGACCGTGATCGAGAACGGGTCGTCGTGCACGAACGGGGACGCGTTCTCCCCGGGCCTCGCCAGGAAGATCGAGGAGAACTTCGTGGACACGCACCTCCTGAGCGAGGCACAGCTGAGGACCCTCACGGATCTCGTGCGAAAGGTCGGCAGGGATCACTCCTTCTACGTGGTCCCGCAGCTCGCCGAGGATGTCTTCGATCTGCCGGCGCTCGAGAGGCTCCTGGATTCCATGCTCTCGCTGGAGCTGGCGGCTGACGGTGCTGGCGTGGGGAGCGGTGGCCGCTCGTCCTGAATCCGGGTTCAAGTGACAAAAAACCGTGGGGAGGCGATAATTCCACGGCTCGGGGGGGGTATCGGTAGCCCAAGGATCCGGAGACTCTCATGAAGGTGAAGAGGTTCAAGGTCGGCGACAAGGCGGTATGCCCTGCACAGGGCGTGGCCGAGGTCGTCGAGATCGTGGACAAGGAGATCGCAGGGATCAAGCAGTCCTTCTTCGTCCTGAAGATCCTGGACAGCAACATGAGGGTGATGATCCCCACCTCCAACGTGGACACGATCGGCCTTCGCGAGCTGGTCACCGAGAAGCAGATCAAGGTGATCATGTCCATAATCGGCGAGACCCCGCCCGCGCACGACAACCGCACGTGGAACAGGCGCTACCGGGGCTTCATGGAGAAGATCAAGACTGGCAACCTGTTCGACATCGCAGAGGTGTTCCGGGACCTGAGCCTGCTCAAGAACTCGAAGACCCTGTCGTTCGGCGAGCGGCGCATGCTCGAGCTCGCCAAGAACCTGATCGTGAAGGAGATCTCCATCGCCCGCAGGCGGAGCGAGGAGGACATCCTCAAGGAGATCGAGATCCCGCTCAGGAAGGCGGCTGGCAAGCCCCGCAGATCCTCGGTCGTGTCCACGCCATAGCCCGGCACGGGCCATCAGCGGCCAGCAATGCTCAGGTGATTCCTAGAGCTTCTCGATGAGAAGGCGCGCCAGCTCGTCCACGTCCACGCCATCCTTGGGGTTCTTTTCCTCGTTCCCGGCCTTCTTTCTCTGGGCTGGCGGCCTGGGCGCTGCGGCCTGGGGCGCGGGTTGGGGCGCGGGTTGGGGCGCAGCCTTGGGCCCGTCCTTGGGTACAACCCTGGGCGCTGCGGCCTGGGGCGCGGCCAGCTCCAGGCTCTCGGCAGATGGCGCTGTTCCGGCGAATCCCTCCACCACCACGTATGCGGTATCGCCGATGATGACCGAGTTGCTCATGTGCTCGGCGCCGAGGGCCTCTAGCTGGGCAGCCGTCTTCACCTTGCCGATCAGCCCGTGCGGGTCTCCGGTATCGGTGTCCTCGCGCTGGAACCATACGGCGGCCTCGCCCTCGAGGCGTGCCGAGCCGTCGGTCGGGCCGAGCGCCTTGGTGTCGAAATCGACGCTGCCCGCGGACATCCAGTCGTCGATCCTGGCCTGCGGGACGAACAGCTTGAAGCTCGTCATCGGCTTCATCCTATGTCGTCCCGACCCGGCTGCGCAAGCTCCATGAGCGTGGGCTGGGGCGCGACCCGGGAAAGACTGTTATTGACATCCCGGGGAGAATTTGGAAAAAACAATCGATTAGCCGGTTTCCGGCTCCATGGTGCGGAAGGCGAACCCCCAGGATGCCCGTAAAGCTTCAGTTGATCGGAATCACGAACGTGGGCCGCGAGCGTGATCACAACGAGGACGCCTTCGTCATCATGCCGGAGTACGACCTGGTGATAGTGGCGGATGGCATGGGCGGGCACAATGCAGGCGACGTTGCCTCGAAGATGGCCATCGATCGCATATCGACGTTCTTCCGCCACACCGAGAGCGAGGACGCGACCTGGCCGTTCCACTTCGACATCAACCTCTCCTACGAGGAGAACCGGCTGATCGGCGGGATCCAGATCGCCAACAAGTCCATCTACCAGCAGTCGAGCCAGCCCTCCTCCAGGGAGGGCATGGGCACCACGGTCGTTTCACTCTGCTTCTCCTCGAACGAGCCCATGGCATACGTGGGCCACGTGGGCGACAGCCGATGCTACCTGCTCCGGGGCGGCGTCCTCTCCCAGGTGACCAGGGACCACTCCCTGCTCAACGACTACCTGGAGGCCATGCCCGACATGAGCGAGGAGCGGAGGCAGGCGATCCCGACAAACGTCATCACGCGGGACGTGTTCCTGCTGTGCTCGGACGGGCTGAGCGGGATGGTCAAGGCCCCGGTGATCCAGGAGACACTCGTCTCGCTGGGTGCAGACCTGGACGCGGCGTCCAGGAGGCTCGTGGACCTCGCGAACGAGGGCGGCGGCGAGGACAACATCACGGTCGTGCTCGCGCGTGCCGATGGGTTCGTCGAGGCCCCGAAGCAAGAACGTGTCCCGGTCGAGTAGCAGCCATCGGCCGATCGCGACGCATCGTGACGAGGTGAACATGGGCACGAGGTGCATCCAGCTCCTGGCCCTCCTGTTCGCGGCAGGTGCCTGCGGCCCGCGGCCCGATGCCGGATCCGGCCATTTCGGCGGCGGCGTTCTGGCCGGGAACGAGGGCGGGCAGGCCTCGCAGGCAAGCGTCTTCGAGATCGCGTCCGGGGAGGACCTGTTCTCCGGGCCATTCGCGCGCGGCAAGACGGGCGATTTCCGCCTGGAGAACGGGCTCGTGGCGTTCGTGGGGGATGCGCCGGACAGGCCGCAGAGCGGCGCTTGGAGCGGCGGCGACGTGGTCGATGCCGGTCCGGACCACACGGG
>CAZGVR010000186.1:0-7671 GCA_964528945.1 uncultured Myxococcales bacterium | reverse complement strand
GCTTGACGGACTGGGCCGCCGTGTCGGCAAGAAGATCGATGGGGTACTCGTGCAGGGGTTCCTTTACAGGGACTGGCTGAAGCCCATTGCAGAGACAGACGTGGTAGGGAACGTAACGAGTATTTTCTTGTACGGCACTAGGTTCCATACTCCAGATCTACTGATCTCTCGTAAAGCAGACGGTACCACATGGCAGACATATGAAATAATCAGTGATCATCTAGGCAGTCCAAGACTTGTAGTCAATTCTAGTAGTTCTGATATTACACAACGGATCGACCATGACGAATACGGCTCTTCGATACCAGCTGGGTTTCCTGAACTTCTACCATTCAAATACGCATCGAACATCTCTGATCCTGACACCGAATTGCTATACGCCTTTAAACGCAATTACGATCCTGCTTCAGGCCGCTGGACATCGTCTGACATGGTAAAATACCGGGAAACAAATCATTATCTATACTCATCACCCGATCCAATAAATTACATCGACATTGATGGCCTATGGACGTTTGGCCTTGGCGGAGCTGGCCAAATTAGTACCTATGGAATCGGTGTCGTCGATGATTTAATGTTGATCGTTGATTTGTACACAAACTTTGGACTAGAAGGGTCTCTTGGATACACATCATCATTGCCTCCATTAAGCGCTGCTCTGGTCAATGCAGGTATCCAATTTCAGGTAACGAGCGCAAGGACAATTTACGATACAAGGGGCGAATCAGCAGGGCTGGGTGCCACTGGCGGCCCTGTTTGCATAGAGGTTTTTCGTGGGGTTGATACTGATATTGCTTCAGGAGATAAGGTTCCAACATATTGGGGAGTAAATATGCAGTTAGGCTCCCCATCGCCGCCCGAATGGCATTGGTACTATTCAGAGGCTGGCGTAATCGAAATACTATAACGATTCATGCATCAGCTATCCGTAATGCTGTCCTCCAGAGCAACACTGCCGTTTAAATACATTCTGTCCCCCCTTCTTTTTCTGGGTGCCTTGACACTTTCCATTTCATTGTCAATTAGCAATTCAAGTATCTTCGCTCTCTTCTTGTTCCCCTTTCTTTGTATTCCGGGGTTAGCGTCTCTATTGTATTTGGGAAACCTGAAGCGTGTAATACTCGAAAATAATGAATTGATTGTATCAAATTACATAGATACCATACATGTGCCACTTGGTAATATAGTAAGTATAAGACAGGATTCAGTGTTTAGTAACAGTGTCGTCTTTGTCAAGCTTAATGGAAAGACGAACCTTGGAGATACGATAGTATTTATGCCAAAAATGCAGAGCAGTAACTTTAAGAAAAATGAACTCGTTGCATTATTATGTAATTGCTGGAAGCAGGAGTTGATGAACTCATCTCGGTAAGTCGTTTGATCAATATTTGAGATGGGAACCAGGGGTCACCTATGGCCCTTGTCCGGCCGCTCGCCCCACGGGTTCTTCTCCGGCACGTCCATGCCCGAGGCGCACTGCTCTGCGAACCGGCACCACTCCAGGCACTTGAGATCGATCCGCGGGTTCCTGAACTTCGTGTGGCACTTCCGGCAGATCCTCGAGGCCTCGTCCCTGAAGAACTCGACCAGCTCTCCGCACTCGGGGCAAGGCACCTCGAAGATGTCCCCGGGCTTCCAGTACTTGGTGTCCTGTCCAGGGCACTTCATGGCCGCTGCTCCGCGCGCCTGATCCCGGCCGGGAGATCCTGCGACTCGAGGATGTCGCCGCGCACCCCGATCCTCGTGACCTTCAAGGGAAAGCGCTTGCCCGACTCGTCGATCGCGCGCCTCACCACGTGCGCGAGCCCGGTGCAGCAGGGCACCTCCATGATCGCGACCTCGACCGACTTGAAGTCGTTCTGTCGGAAGATCTCCGCGAGCTTCTCCGCGTAGAACTCCGAGTCGTCCAGCTTGGGGCAGCCGATGAGCAGCGTCCTCCCGGCAAGGAACCTGTCGTGGAACCCGCCGTGCGAGAAGGCCGTGCAGTCGGCCGCGACGAGCAGGTCAGCGCCCGCGAAGTAGGGCGCGCGGACCGGGGCCAGCTTGATCTGGACGGGCCAGTTCGTGAGCTGCGAGGCTGCCTCGGCCGCCGGGCCGCGTCCTTGCCTGGGGCCTGCAGGGCGGGGGTCCATGGATCGCGTGGCCGAGCCCGGGCAGCCGCCCATGGCGTGGCCGCGATCGTGCCCGTGATCCGCGGCCTTGCCGGCCTTCATCCTCCTCGCCTGCTCCCGCTCGCTCTCCTTCAGAGTGGCGAGGTGCTTCTCCACTGCGTGCTCGTCGAAGTCGGCCGCCTCGCGCTCCTCGATGGTTATGGCGCCCTCGGGGCACTCGCCCAGGCATGCCCCGAGCCCGTCGCAGTAGACTTCCGACACCAGCCTGGCCTTGCCGCGCACGAGCTGGATGGCTCCCTCGGCGCACGCGGACACGCAGTCCCCGCAGCCGTTGCACTTCTCCTCGTCGATGAGGACCACGTTACGCTTCATTGCACTTCTCCCTTCCTGTTCCTCGTGCGCTTCGGGGCGCACGGGCCCAGATCCAGGTCCGACAGCGTCGTCCTCGAGAGCTGATCGTGGACCCTCGCGTTGATCGCCGACATCAGGTCACCGAGGATGCAGCCGGATCTCCCGGGGCACGCATCGTGGCCGAGCAGGCACGTGGACCCGGACATGGGGCCGTCCACGGCCTCGTAGATCTCGAGCAGGGTCACCTCCTCTGGCCTGCGCCCGGCCTCGAAGCCGCCCCTCGGGCCGCGGCGGGACGACACGAACCCGAACCTCGCGAGCCGCTGCAGCACCTTCCCGAGATGCGCCTCGGACACTCCCAGGTAGCGGGCCATCTCGTGGGCCGAAACGGGTCCCTTTCCCCCGCACGACGCCAGGTAGGCCATGGCGTGCATCGCTATGGTTGCCGCGTCCGATATCTTCAGGGTTCCTTCCATGTCCACCTGCCTATTGGTATTCAAGTATCTGAATACCAGAATAGGGCCGGATCACTTTCCTGTCAAGCCCCGCCGCCCCCACCGGAAAAGGAGAGAACGCCGCGGGCTTCACGTGTACCGTGTACGGCTTGTTCCCGGTGGCTATTTCGGAGTCAGGATATCGATCACTCCGTCTATGATGGACCGGAGACTTTCCGCTTTCAGCAGTCCCACCTCGACGGCCATGAGCCTCTCGTTCGCCGTGAAGAGCTTTCCGGGGCGCGCATGGCTCACGATCGGCAGCGAACCCTCCTGGAAGTCGTTCCTTCCGAGCGCGACCGCCCTGCTGTCCGCGTATGGGTTGCTCGTGACCTGGCAGAGTATCCAGTCGCCGCGGCCGGCATCCGCGAGGACCACTGCGGGACGGAACTTCGAACGTGACAGATCCGAGAACGGGAACGGGAGCAGGATTACGGCGCCGGCTGCAGGACGGACCATGCCTCGTCCTCCTCGGGTCTGTCCCAGTCTACGGAGAGTGCTCGCTCGCTGAGGAGAGCGGTCTCGCTCGATGCGCTCCTCGGTGCGTCCTCCAGGATCATCACGAGTGCGCGGCTGGTCCTGTCGAGGTGCACTGCCTCCAGGAGCCTGACCTCGCCGTTCTCGTCGATCGTGGCCTCTACGGTCCTGATCAAGATCTCACCTCGTCGATCTCCGGCCGCCGCTGTTGCTGCATTGCCTGTCTCAGGATATGGCAAGACCCGTCTTCGTTCAAGGAGGGGATGCCTGCCGGATCCGTTGTCTCGCTCATGGCTCGACCCGATCTCCGCGGCTTCAATTAATGCCTCGTGCAGGGTGAGCAACACCCGCAGCAGACCTGCCACGGCCTCGGTTGACACCGGCTCCCGCGAGTGGATACAACAGTTCTTCCGCACCCGGAGGAGAGCATGACCGAGGAACGCAAGCCGAAGATCAAGCGCATCAACTCGACCAAGCCCATGAACCTGCTCATGAGGGACTACTTCGTGGAGCTGGCCGAGGCCGCTGCGGATCCCGGCAAGAAGGTCGCCTGGTGCACGAGCGTCGGCCCGGCCGAGCTCCTGAGGGCCATGGGCTACCACGTGTACTTCCCCGAGAACCACGGCGCCATGCTCGGCGCCTCCAGGCTCTCGGCCGACCTGATCCCGAGGGCGAACGCGCTCGGCTACTCGCCCGACATATGCTCGTACCTGACGAGCGACATCGGCGCCTTCCTGGCAGGAGTGACGCCCATGTCCAAGGTGGACGACCGGATCAAGGGCGTGCCCAGGCCCGACGTGCTCGTCTACAACACGAACCAGTGCCGGGACGTGCAGGACTGGTTCCAGTGGTACGGACGGCATTTCGGCGTGCCTGCCATCGGGGTGCACACCTTCCGGGGCGTGGGCGAGGTGACCGACACGCACGTGCAGGCGATCGCGTCGCAGATCCAGGCGCTCGTTCCCGAGCTCGAGCGCATCTCGGGCCGGAAGCTGGACGTGGACCGGCTGCGCGAGGTGGTGGACACGAGCAGGCGCTGCTCCGACCTCTGGAAGCAGGTGCTCGACACGGCGGCCGCCCGCCCCGCGCCGATCACCTTCTTCGACGGCACGATCCTGATGGGACCGGCCGTGGTCCTGCGCGGCGATCCAAGGGCGAACGCGTTCTACGAGGGGCTGCTCGTCGAGCTGAAGGCGAAGATCGCGGCCGGGGAGGCCGCCGTGGAAGGCGAGCGGTTCCGCATCTACTGGGACGGCATGCCCATCTGGGGGAGGCTCAGGGACAACGCCACGCTGTTCCTCGAGCTCGGGGCGTGCGTCGTGGCGTCCACCTATTGCAACAGCTGGATCTTCCAGGCGTTCGACGGGAAGGACCCGTTCCGCACCATGGCCCGCGCCTACACCGAGCTCTTCATCGTGAGGAGCGACGGGTACAAGGAGAAGTACATAGACAGGATGGTCGAGTTCTTCTCCGCGGACGGGATCCTCTTCCACGACGCCAAGACCTGCCCCAACAACTCGAACAACCGGTACGGCATGCCCGAGCGGTACCTGAAGGTGAGGGGCGTCCCCACGCTCGTGGTGAACGGCGATCTCAACGACATGAGGCTCGTCTCGGACGAGCAGATGCGGACGAACGTGGAGGCGTTCGTGGAGCAGCTCGCGGAGCGAAGGGCCGGCTGATGGCCTCGATTCCGGATCGCGATGCGCCCGCGCCTCACGTCTGCTGCGGCGTCGATGCAGGGGCTGCCACAACGAAGGTCGTGCTCGTTGACCGCGACGGGGCGGTCCTGGGCCGCTCGATCAGGCGGTCTGGCGTGGACTTCTCTGCCGCGGCCCGCTCGGATCTCGAGGATGCCCTCGGGCAGGCCGGCATCGGGAGGGGATCGGTCTTACGGACCGTGTCCACGGGCTACGGCAGGACGAACGTGGACTTCGCCGACTTCCAGGCCACCGAGATCGCCTGCCACGGCGCAGCGGTCCACTTCCATCACCCGGGTCCGGTGACCGTGGTGGACATCGGCGGCCAGGACTCGAAGATCATACGTCTCGACGGATCCGGGCACCGCCTCGGCTTCAGGATGAACCGGAAGTGCGCGGCCGGCACCGGGGCGTTCCTCGAGGAGATCGCGCTAAGGCTCGACGTCCAGCTCTCCGAGATGGACCGCCTCGCAGGCGAGTCCAGGGAGCCGGTGAGCCTGGGGAGCTTCTGCACCGTGTTCACGAAGACCGAGATCCTCGGCCTGGTCAGGCAGGGCAGGAGGATCGAGGACATCGCCGCCGGGGTGTACGACTCGGTCGTGAAGAGGATCGTGGAGATGGATCCGCTCGACGGGCCGATCGTGATGACGGGCGGCGTGGTCGAGCACAACCCCATGGTCGCCCAGCTGCTGTCGCTGCGGATCGGGCGTGCCGTGGAGATCCTGCCTCATGCGCAGGCCGCAGGCGCCTTCGGCGCGGCCCTGATCGCGCTCAGGGGGACCCCCAGGCCGATGACAGGAGGATGAAGATGAGTCTTCAAGGGCTTTACCGGCCCAGGGCCGTCGCGATAATCGGTGCCTCGTCGAAGACGCTCTCGATAGGGTACCGCGTGCTCGAGAACCTGAGGACCTACGACTTCAAGGGCCCCATCTTCCCGATCAACCCCAGGGAGAAGTCGATCAGGGGCTTCCGCTGCTACAACTCGGTCCTCGATGTCCCGGACGAGATAGATCTGGCCAACATCTCGATCCCGGCCAAGTTCGTCCCCGCCGCCATCGAGGAGTGCGGCAGGAAGGGGATCAAGTTCGTGATCGTACACTCCGCCGGCTTCCGCGAGGTCGGGCCCGAGGGAGCAGATCTGGAGCGCAAGGTCCTGGAGACGGCCAGGAAGCACGGGATACGGGTCTACGGCCCCAACTCGCAGGGGGTCATGAACTCGGATCCCAAGGTGAGCCTCTACGCCAACTTCACCTTCACCCCCATGAAGCCAGGGTCCATCTCGATCCTCGCGCAGAGCGGCGGCGTGGCCGAGCTCCTGAACCTGAACCTCGACCGCATCGGCGTGGGGTTCCGGCTGTACGGGTCGAACGGCAACGCGTCCGACATCTCGATCGACGAGCTGCTCGAGTACTTCGGCGAGGATCCCGAGACCCGCGTCATCATGCTCTACGTCGAGAGCTTCCAGGATCCGAGGCGGTTCCTCGAGGTCGCCTCGGCCATCACCAGGACCAAGCCGATCCTCGCCATCAAGGCCGGCACGAGCGAGGAGGGGGCCCGGGCCATTACCTCGCACACGGGTGCGCTCCTCGACAGGGACACCACGGCCGACGCGATCTTCGAGCGCGCCGGCGTGCTCAGGTTCCACAGCCAGGAGGAGCTGATCCAGGCGGCCGTGGCCTTCTCCAGTCAGCCCCTGCCCAGGGGCAGGACCGTCACCATCGTGACCAACGCCGGAGGCCCGGCCATACAGGCTACCGACCAGGCCATGGCCTCGGGCCTCACGCTCACGAGGCTGTCCGGGGCCACACAGGACACGCTCAGGAAGTCGCTGAACCCCATGTCCAGCGTCCGGAACCCGGTGGACACGACCGCGACCGCCGGCCCCGCGGAGTTCGGCGAGATAATGCCGGTCCTCGCCGCCGATCCGGACGTGCACTCCCTGCTGCTCACGCTGGTGACGCCCTTCTTCGTGGACAACGAGGGTGTGGCGCGGAAGATCGCCGCGGCCATCGAAGGCTGCGGCAAGCCCGTGGTTGCCACGTACATGACCAACGAGAACTGGGCGGGGGTCGTGAGGATCATCCGCGACGCCGGCATCCCGGTCTTCGACTTCCCCGAGACCTCGGCGCGAGTGCTGGCTGCGATGGCCGCGTACGCGGCCCTCAAGGAGGCCGGCGACCGCGAGCCCGAGGAGATCGGGGTGGACAGGGAGGCGGCCCGGGCGATCCTGTCGGCTGCGAGGACCTCGGGCGAGGGGTGGCTCGCGGCCGCGGACGCGTCGCGGCTCCTTCAGGCCTACGGGATCCCCATGGCGAGGACGGCGAGGGCCGCCAGCGCGGCAGACGTGGTCCGGGCGGCGGGCGACATGAGGTTCCCGGTCGCGCTCAAGGTCGACCACGAGGCCGTGATCCACAAGACGGACGAGGGCGGCGTGGCGCTCGGCCTCGCGGACACGGGCGCCCTGGCCAGGGCGGCCGCCGACATGGCGGGACGGTTCAGCGGCATCGCGCCTGGCTTCGTGGTGCAGGAGTACCTCGC
>CAZGVR010000185.1:2113-7673 GCA_964528945.1 uncultured Myxococcales bacterium | reverse complement strand
TTGATCCCGAGCGTGTAGTTGCCGAGGACCTCGTACCTGTACACGGTCTCGTCCGCGGTCGACCTGTCCGTGTCCGGCCGCTTTGCCACGAGCGGGACCGGGACCTCGAGGGCCTTGGGATTGCCGTACCTGAACACGCCGCGGCCCGAGATCGGGTAGCCCGAGCTCTCCCGGATCACTGGCGAGTAGAAGTCGGCCGCGCCGTCGACCGGGCCGTACACGATGCCGTACCCCTCGGCCACGACCTTGCCGACCGGCACCATGATGCCTCCGGCCTTGAGAGCAGCCCCGCGAGCCACGCACTCCATGGGGTCCACGGCCATGCCCTCGCCTCCCTCGCCGTCGATCCCGGCGAGGACCGATGGCCGGCCGCCCAGGCTCGCGATCTCGTCCCGGACCGTCCGTCGCACGCACGGCATGTGGGTGGGACCGCCTATGAATAGCACGTGGTCGATGTCGGCCGCCTCGAGCCCCGACTGCCCGAGCGCAACCCTGATCGGGCCGCGGCACCTCGCGAGCAGCGGTGCCAGCACCTCCTCCATCTCATGGCGCGTCAGCTCCGCCGAGCGGCCGCCCGGCAGGTCCAGCGTCGTGGAGGTCCTCCCGGATAGGCGGATCTTCGCCCGCTCCACCTCCTCCTTGAGGATCGCCATGGACCGCGCGTCGTTCGTGTCGCACGCCGCTCCCTTGCTTGCGAGCACGGCCCCGAGCAGGAGATCGTCCATGTCGATCCCGCCAAGGGCCTCGTGACCGGACGTGCACAGCTCGCCCGGCAGCAGATCGCCGCCGTCGCGGACCACCATCATGACCGTGACGTCCAGGGTCCCGGCTCCGATGTCGAACGCCAGGATGTTCGCCTCCCGATCCATGTCCAGGCACGACTGGATCGCCGCGGCCGTGGGCTCGGCGATTGTGTCCACCACGCCGAACCCGGCGCGGTGCGCGGCCTCCACGATGGGCGCGGTCCTGATGGCCTTGAAGTATGCCGGGATCGATATCACGGCCGATTCCACGGACCCGCCCAGGAGCGGGTTCAGCCTCGGGTTCTCCGCGTCCTCCTTGATCTCGCGCAGGATGATCTCGAGGATGTGGGACGGCGTGTACCGCTCCTCACCGACGCAGATCAGGATCGAGCCGCCCGGCCCCTCCTCGATGCCGTAGCTGAACCTGTCCAGCTCGCCGGCGTCCCTGGCGGCCGAGTACGAGAGGCCCACGAGCCGCTTGACCCCCCAGACCACCAGCTCCGGATTGATGCCCATCTCCTCCCGGGCGCGCTGCCCGACCAGCTGCTTGCGCCCGTGGCGATCGAACAGCACGAACGACGGGAAGCTCTTGCCCGAGCTGGTCCTCCCGTGCCGGCTCTCGATCATGGCCATGCGCTTCCTGCCCAGGGCAACGGCCGCGGCCGAGTTCCACGTCCCCAGGTCGATCCCGATGGCCCTACCCATCGCGTCCTCCGTCCTCCGGCGAGGCTCCGCTGCTCACGACCACCTCAGCCGGTCTCAGCACGGCTCCCTCCCCAGGCCCGGCTCCGGCCGTTCGCCATCCTCGCCGCGCCACCTCGATGACCGTGCCTGGTGGCGCTGCGTGGGCGCGCTCGCTCACGACCCTGTGCTCGTGCCCGTCGAAGGCGGTTCCCGTGCTCACGTCCATCTCCTCTATGCCCGCGTCGCCGAGCACGCGCCTTGCCTTGCCCAGGATCCAGCGGGCCTCCCCGTTCCCCGGCGTGGACGCATCCCCGGAAGCCAGGACCTCGAGGTGGTCCACCAGGAGTAGCACGCCGGTAACCAGCCGCTCGTACCGCGCCTCGGTGGCGCGGCCCGACTCTGCCAGGTCTGCCCCGTGGTCGCCGATGTCGAGATCCAGGGCCTCGAAGCGGGTCCTGGCCTCCTCCAGGAGGCTCCGGCTCTCGTCCGCCGAGATCCGCATGCGTGCGAGCGGGGACTCGTCCCGGGCCCGGGCCTTCCTCCGGTCCCGCCTCCTCGAGAGGCGCGGGGACTGCCTCTTCAGGATCCTGGACATGCCGGCCATCATGGCGATCAGCGCGATCTGGAGGGAGACGAAGAGCGCGAACGCGATCGAGATGGCCATGCGATCGCCGAAGGCCTCCTCGCCCTCCTTATCGCCCCTGGCACCGCTCGCCTCGTGGGCGGTCTCCCCGCCCGACTGCAGTGGCGCGCCTGCCGTGTCCTCGCCATCCTGCGTGACGCCAGGCGATCCCGAGATCGCGGTGGCGACCAGCGCTAGCGCCTGCCCCAGGGAGGCCGCGTCCGGGGCCACGATCGAGCGGCCGCCCGTTGCAGACGCGACCTCCCTGAGCAGGGCGAGGTCGGCATTGCCCACGGCGATCGTGTGTATCGCGACCCCGCCCAGCACGTAGGCCGGCAGGATCTCGCCCCTGAGGCTCGCCAGGGGGTCCCCGGCCGCTCGAGAGCCAGGAGCCGGATCCTGGCGGCCGTCGCTTGCCAGGATCACGGCCCGGGTCGCGCCCGTGCCTCCTTCCCGGTCCAAGACGTCGAGGGCCATTGCCAGGCCTGCCTCGAGATCCGTGTGCTCGTCGCCCGAGGGGATCGCGGCGATGCCGTCGAGAAGGGCTGCCCGCTGCTTGCCGGTGGAGGCGCCGGCGAGCGGATGCACGACGGACGCCTCGGACCCGAACGCCACGATCGCGAGCTTGTCCCCGTCGCCGAGCGTCTCGACCATCGGGAGAGCGGCCGACTTCCAGTCCACGTCCACGGATCCGGAGGCGTCCAGGAGGAGCACTATCAGCACGGCGTTCATGGCCGTCCGCCCTTCGCTCCCGGCCGGCCGCGCAGCCCGTGGACCGACGTCTCGAGGTGCCGCGATCCGATCTCGAGCCGTTCCGCATCGAACGCGGACTCGCGCAGGGCCTCCCAGGCCGCGGAGCGGCACGCCTCCGCGATCTCGGCGCCCGAGAACCCTTCCGTCACGATCGCGAACGCGTCGAGGTCCACGTCCGCGGCTAGCGCCTTGCCAGCCAGGTGGATCCCGAGGATCGAGCGGCGCGCGGCCGCGTCGGGGAGCGGGATCTCGACGATCAGGTCGAACCGGCCCGGCCTCAGCACCGCGGGATCCAGCCTGTCGATGCGGTTCGTGGCGCCGATCACCCACACGCCTTCGCCGGAGTCGATCCCGTCCATCTCGGCGAGGATCTGGTCCACGATGCCGTCCATGGATCCGTGGGGATCCATCCCGCGCGCCGGGACCGCGGCCTCGATCTCGTCCAGGAACACCACGCAGGGTGCAACCTGCCTGGCCTTCGTGAACGCCAGGCGGATCCTCGCCTCGGACTCGCCGAGCCACCTCGATCGGATCTCCGGGCCCTTGATCGAGATGAAGTTCGCGCCGCACTCGCCGGCGACCGCCCGTGCGAGGAGCGTCTTGCCAGTTCCAGGCGGGCCGTGGAGCAGGATACCACGCGCCGGCCTGATGCCGGCCTTCCGGAAGGCCTCCCGCCTCACGGCAGCCAAGGCGATGTTCTCGACCAGGATCCGCTTCACGTGATCGAGGCCGCCCACGTCCTGCCATCCGGCCCGCGGGATCTCGATGGCGAACTCCTTGAGGCCGGACGGAGGCACGGTCTTGAGGGCGCCCAGGAAGTCGGCCCGGCCCACGCGGATGTCCCCGGCCGCGGCGGGCGGCGGGCTCCCGGCCTCGAGAGAGCCGGGCGGGAGCACGCGGCGCAGGGCGCAGTAGGCCGCCTCCCTCGAGAGCATGGCGAGATCCGCGCCCACGAAGCCTACGGTCTTCTGCGCGATCTCGTCCAGATCCACGGATCCGTCCAGCGGCATCCGGCGCGTGTGTATCGAGAGGATCTCCCGGCGGCCTGCCGCGTCCGGCACTCCCACGTGGATCTCGTGCTCGAACCTGCCTCCCCTCCGGAGCGCCGGGTCGATGGCGTCGAGCCGGTTGGTGGTCCCCACGACCACCACGTCCCTCATCTCCCTGAGCCCGTCCATCTGCGTGAGGAAGGTGGCCACGATCCGCTGCTCCTGGTCGCCGTGCGTCCTGTCGCGCGCGGGCACCAGCGCGTCCAGCTCGTCGATGACGACGATGGAGGGTGCGTTGCGCACGGCGTCATCGAAAACGTTGCGGAGGTTCTCCTCGGACTTGCCGTACCACTTGCTGTATATTTCCGGCCCCGAGATCGAGTAGAAGCGGGCGCCCACCTCGCCGGCCAGCGCTCGCGCGATGAGCGTCTTGCCCGTGCCGGGCGGGCCGTGCAGGATGATCCCGCGAGGCTGCGAAACCCCGAGCGTCCTGAAGAGATCGGGGTACTTGAGCGAGTACTCGATCGTCTCCCTCACGCGTCCGACCTCGCGGCCGAGCCCACCTATGTCCTTCCACGTCACCGGGATCTCCCCGGCCTGCACGCTCGAGATCCTCACGTCCGTCGCGGGCGTGACCACGACGTGACCCGGAGGCGCCGTGGCCGTGACGGTGACGGGCCTGGCCTCGCCGCTGAAAGTGAAGACCGCGGTCTTCTCCCCGGTGACCAGCGGCTTGCCGATGAACCTCACCGAGTCCGCTCTCGGGAAGCTGGCCGGCGCGTGCAGGTCCACGCGAAGGGCCGGAGCCGGCCGCACCGGCTCGACCGTGACGGTCTCGCCGTCCCGGACGCCCAGGTGCCAGGCCTTGTACCTGTCCACCGAGATGCGGCCGGCGCGCCCCCTGGCGACCTCGGACACGATGACCGTGCACGACCTGTCGCCCGCGCGCAGGATCGCGAACGCCGGCCTTCCGTCCACGGGCCCGAGCAGGGCCGCATCCTCGTCGGAGACCGTCTCCACCGTTGCCCTGTGCGAGCCGTCCAGATCCACCCTGCCAAGTACCGAGAGCTGGATTGTGCCCGGCAACGTTCCTCCTCGGTGGTCTTCGATCGGGTTTGAACGTTTCAGTGCGCTGACCTTTGACCCTGGCCGGCCACCCTTGTTCCCGGCTTGGCGTGTTCCCGGCTTGCGCGTGTCTCCGGCTTGCGAGGACTTCTTTTCTTCGGAAAGGGGTTGACTCCGGGCAAGGTAGGTCTTAGATAGTTGCACGATGACGCAAATAAACAAACGTGATGTCATGGCAGGCACCTGTTGCAGCGGGCTGGGAGAGGCCTTCCCCCCCGGCCTGTTCAAGGCGCTCTCGGATCCGAACCGCATTGCGCTCCTCGCCAAGCTCGCGACATGCAAGGGAGGGTGCACCGTGAGCGAGGCGGCCAAGTGCTGCTCCGTGGACCTCTCGGTCGTGTCGAGGCACCTGCGCACGCTCAAGGATGCCGGGATCCTGATCGCGACCAGGAAGGGCAAGGAGGTCCACTACAGGGTCAGGATCGAGGCGCTCGCAGGCGCGCTCAGGGCCATGGCCGACGCGCTGTCGGCATGCTGCGTTGAAGAATGCCAGGATCCCCTGGCGGAAGGAGACAAGAGATGACTGGAGATACCGAGCGAGGATCGGAATGCTGCCCATCGGGGTCTGCCTCTTGCGGGTGTGGAGGATCCGGTGGGAGATCCTGGTGGAAGACACTCCTTTTCGTGCTTGCAGTCGGGATCGC
>CAZGVR010000185.1:1263-2103 GCA_964528945.1 uncultured Myxococcales bacterium | reverse complement strand
CAGGGACGCGGGAGCGCAGGGGCAGGCGGCTGCGTCCGCCTCGCAAGGGCAGGCGTCTGTGGCCGCAGTGCAAGGCAAGGAGCCGGCGCCGGCGCAGGCCGACGGGGCCGGCCCGGTCCGCGCCGATACCGGAGCATCCTGCTGCGGTGGCGGAGGCGGTTGCTGCGCTGGAAGCGGCGGGGCTGGGCAGGCCGGGGCAACCTCGTGCGGCGGGGAGTGAGGGTGGGCGAATGACAGGCTGGTTGACCGAGACCCTGGGTTCTGGCACGCCCGGCCTGGCCGTGATCCTGGCAGCGCTGGTACTGGGCCTCCTTGCGGCCGTATCGTCATGCTGCAACCTAGGGACAATCGCGGCCGTGGCAGGCTTCTCGGGCCGGGCAGGGCAATCCGCGGATCGCGGAGACGTGCTTCTCGGCGGCCTGGGATTCATGCTGGGCTCCACGGCCGCGCTGTCAGCTCTCGGAGCGGTCACCGGGTTCCTGGGACGCACGGCCGGGGCGGCGCTCGGCGACTGGTGGAGGCTCGCCGCCGGCCTGGTGATGGTAGTGTTCGGGCTGGCATCCCTGGGACTCGTCCCTTTCGCGATCCCGCAACCCGGAGTCTCGTGGCTGACCCGCAAGCGCGGCATGGCATGGGCCGTCGTGCAGGGGCTGGCGGTCGGCGGCGGGACCGCGACCTGTTCCATCGGTTGCAGCCCGGTACTGCCGATCGTGCTCGGTTTCACGTCCATGCGCGGGGGGACCGCGCTCGGCGGAGTGGTGCTCGCCGCCTTCGCCATCGGATACAGCCTGCCGCTCGCGGCAATGCTCGCCGGGCTCGGGCTCGGATTCCGGAAGCTGG
>CAZGVR010000185.1:0-1253 GCA_964528945.1 uncultured Myxococcales bacterium | reverse complement strand
CCTCGATCACGCGGTGCATCGCCCGGCCCGCCACCACCAGCTGGCGGCCGCCGCCGGGCAACGGCTGGCCATGGCCGCTCGGATCGGAGGCGGAGCACTGCTCGTCGGAACGGGCTTCTACCTGCTCGCGACCATCGGGGGACGAGGAGGAATGATGAAATGTCGATGAAACAAGACGAGCGAGCCAGGGCAGGCCTGCCAGCGTGGGTGGTGGGCAAGGTGGAAACCCCGGCCGGGGCGGTTCCGGTCGTGTCCACCGTGCTCTCGTGGCGCGACGGCCTGGGCACGGTCGCGGCTCGCTGGGGCGTGGGCCGCATGGACTACCGGGTCGAGCCCGGGATCTACGCGGTCGGGAGCCCGGATCCCGAGGCGCCGGTGGCCGTGACCGCCAACTGCAAGCTCACCTTCGACAAGGTCCGGGTGGCGCTCCACGGGCGAAGCGCCTGGATCCTCGTGCTGGACACCATGGGAATCAACGTCTGGTGCGCGGCCGGCAAGGGCACCTTCGGGACGGAAGAGCTGGTCCGGAGGATCGAGGCCGTGGGGCTGTCCAGGATCGTGAGCCACCGGAGGGTCGTTCTCCCGCAGCTGGGCGCCCCTGGCGTGGCCGCGCATCTCGTGCGCGGCAGGAGCGGTTTCAACGCCGTGTACGGGCCGGTGCGCGTCGAGGATCTGCCCGCCTACCTGGACGCCGGCGGAGAGGCCGGACCGGGCATGAGGCGCAAGACCTTCGATCTGGCCGAGCGGGCCGTCCTCATCCCCGTGGAGCTGGTCGAGGCGGTGAAGTACGGGCTGCCGATCGCAGCCGTCCTGTTCCTCGTGGCCGGCCTCGGCTGGCAGGGAGGCTATGCCGAGAGCCTGCTGCTGCACGGGCCGCAGGCGGCATCGATCGTGGCGACGGCCATCCTTGCGGGGGCAGTGCTCACGCCGCTGCTGCTGCCGTGGCTGCCGGGCCGAGCCTTCTCGGTGAAGGGCGCGATCGCCGGGATCGCCGTGTCGGTCGTGGCCGCGGCCGCCTGGTGGCCGGGGTCGGCGTCAGCGGGCGGCCTGCTCGAGATCGGCGGGCTCGCCATGGCGAGCGTGGCGCTGGCGGCATTCCTCGCCATGAACTTCACCGGCGCCTCCACGTTCACATCCCTCTCCGGCGTGAAGAAGGAAATGAGGGTCGCCGTGCCGCTCGAGATCGCCGGCACGGCGGCCGGGCTCATGGCCTGGACCGCCTCGCGCTTCGTCGCATGAAGGGAGCGACCATG
>CAZGVR010000184.1:1960-7682 GCA_964528945.1 uncultured Myxococcales bacterium | reverse complement strand
CCTGGAGCAGATCCGGATCTCGCAGGCACCAGAGGAGTAGGATCCCTTCAGCACTTCGAGGGGCCGGGCAGCCGGGCAGCGGCCCCCCCCTACCGCGCAGCGAACCCCAGGCCAGCCACGAAGATCTCCTTGCTCGCCTTGCGCGTGGCTCGAGGCCGCAGCGTGCGGACCTCCGAGAAGCATCCCTTCATGAGCGCGACTGCCTCAGCGTGCCGCGGGGAGAAGAAGAGCTTGCCCAGGAACCGCCCTCGCGGGGCGAGCAGGGCGAGCGCCAGCGAGACAGCCTTCTCGAAGAGCTCCCAGCTGCGCTCCTGGTCCGCGAGGACGTCGCCGCTCGTCCTCGGCGCCATATCGGAGAGCACGACGTCGATCCCGCCCACCACGAAGCCACCCTGGGCCGCAACGTCCTCCGGCCCCAGGCCGAGCACGTCTCCGCGCAGGAACCTGGCGTTTTCGGGAATCACGATCCCGGGCTCGTTCAGGTCTACCGCCAGCACCGTGCCACCAGGCGCCACCTTCCTGGCTGCGTAGGATAGCCAGGACCCGGGCGAGCAGCCCAGGTCCACGACCCTGTCGCCGCTCCTGAGGATCCCGATCCTCTGATCTATCTCCTCGAGCTTGAAGACGCTCCTCGCCGGATAGGAAAGCTCGTGGGCTCTCCTCGTGTAGTGGTCGGGGGGTCGACTGCTGGTCAAGACCTGGCCGGGGCCGGCTTCTTCGAGGCGTGACGGACCATGACGACCCCGTTCGTGGGGCCCGGTACCGCGCCGCGGACCAGGATCAGTCCCGTGTCCGCCTTCACGTCGATGACCCTCAGGCTCTGGGAGGTCATGCGCGCATGGCCGTAGTGGCCCGGCATCCGCAGGCCCTTGAACGTGTGGCCGGGCGTCATGTTCTGCCCTATGGATCCACCGTGCCTGAAGTACTCGTGCGTCCCGTACGTGTTGCTGGCGCCCTTGAACCCGTGCCGCTTGAAGACGCCGGCGAACCCGCGTCCCTTGGTGGTCCCTATCACGTCGACGAACTGGCCCGCGGCGAAGACGTCGCCGGCCGAGATCGTCTGGCCGACCGAGAAGGCCTCCACGGCCTGCTTCGGCAGACGCACCTCGCGCAGGAGCTTCCTGGGCCGGATCCCGGCCTTCTTCAGCTCGCCGTCCTCGATCTCGTATGGGCCCAGATCGGGCTTGCGGAGGTTCTTCTCGGACCTGTCTCCGAAGCCCAGCACGAGGGCGGAGTATCCGTCCTTCTCGGGCGTCCTGAGCCTGATGACCGTGCACGGACCGACCTCGATCACGGTCACCCGCTCCACGCGGCCGTCCTCCAGGAACACCTGCGTGCAGCCCATCTTGCGGCCGACTATTCCCATGTTCTCGTTCATGGCGGGGCTCCGATTCGTGAGTATTTCCGCTCGAGCGGCGCTTAATTAAGCACTATTTACGGGCCATGTCAACAGGGAGCTGCCTCACCTGTTCGGCGACAGCGGCTCGGCTGACCCGTGCGAGCGTGCCACCCACGTGGCTCTCACGCTCGGCCACTCGTCCCCCATCCGCATGGGAAAGAGAAAGGGCGGCAGGGCCTTCCTCGCCTCGACGGGGAGAGGCGTGATCCGCGAGCCCCAGTGGAGCCTGTATACGTGACCGCGCCAGTTGACCCGATCGTTCCACAGGGACGTCACCAGCACCAGCAGGTGGCACAGGTCCTTGACCGGCTTGAGGAGGAGCGCGTAGACGGGCAGTGGCCTCGAGTCCCTGACCACGTGGGCCCTTACGATGTCGAGCATCCCGAACAGGGCGAGGAATCCGATGGCCACGGGCGCCTCGGACGGCCATGCCAGGGCCCAGCCCACCATCCACGGGGTCGGTATGGTGGCCATCTCGAGCAGACAGGACCCCGGATTGATGCGCCACCGCATCCCGAGCCAGCGGTAGTGGCGGTCCAGGAACGCGTAGATGCCGGTGCGCTCGTTGTGGTTGTCGACGGTGCACCCCTGGAGGACCACCCTGTATCCGCAGTCCACGATCTTCCGACCGAGGAGGTAGTCCTCGGCGAGGTACGACGACAGCGGTTCGAGGCCGCCGGCGTCGCGGAGAGCGGCGAGCCTCAGGGCCATGGACTTCCCGATGACCGGCGTGAGGTGGGCCGCAACGTCGCTGAGTGCCTGGGCAGAGGCGATGAAGCCGTCGAGGTGCAGGTTCTCGAGCGTGGCTCCGAGGCTCTCCTCGCCCACGCCCGAGATGATGTTCGTGACGATGCCCACGCACGGGTCCCCGAACTCCGACATCGTCCTCCGAAGGTAGTCGGGCGCCACGCAGACATTCGAGTCCGACACGAGCACGAAATCGGTGCGGACGTCCTCTAGGAGGCGTACGAGGGTCCGGACCTTGGGGTTCGCGAGCGAGGGATCCTGGCCGCCCACCACCAGCCTGCAGGGAATGCCGGGGTTCAGAGCCATGAGACGGCGAACCGTGTGGATGACAGGGTCGTCGTCCTCGGCAACGCCGAAGTGGATCTCGAAGTCGGGATAGTCGAGCCTGAAGAAGCTGGCGAGGTTCTCCTCGATGCACTCGTCGAGCCCCTTCAAGGGCTTGAGGATCGCCACCCGCGGGGCGAATGTGCAGGGCGCGGCCGTTCGGCGCCGCCTCCGCATGACCACGAGGAGGCAGACGAGCGCCGTCAGGTGGGCGCCGAGCATCAGAAGGGCGATGGGAACCATGACTCGCATGCCGGATTACCTGGGCAGTCTATACATTTACACCGGCCGCGTGTAAAGAAATCATGATAACATCCGTGCACGAATGGATATGTCGCGAATCAGGTTCTTCGGAGCCACGGACATCGGCAGGCGTCGCAGCCTCAACGAGGACACGCTCCTCATCGACGGTGACCTGGGGCTCTTCGTGGTTGCAGACGGGATGGGAGGCCATGCGGCCGGCGAGGTCGCCTCGTCAGAATCCGTGGAGGCGATCCTGTCCATGTTCGAGAAGGATCGAGAGCTGATCTACCGCATCAGCGCGACCGAGAGCCCGTCGGAGGCCGAGATCCGGAAGCTCTCCCGCCTCCTGGAGAGCTCGATCCAGTTCGCATGCTACCACGTGCACGGGCTTGCCGAGGTCGACAATGCCAAGACCGGCATGGGCACAACGATAAGCGCCCTGGTCGTCGCTGGGCAGATCGGACTGACCGGCCAGGTGGGGGACTCCCGGGTCTACTACGTGCGCGGCGACAAGGCGCACCAGCTCACCGAGGACCACACTCTCGTCAACTGGCAGGTCAAGGAGGGGATCATCACCGCCGAGCAGGCGAAGAACGCCAAGAACCGGAACGTGATCACGAGGGCCGTGGGGAGCCGCGACTACGTGCAGGTCGACATCCAGGGCTTCCCCGTCAGGCCCGGCGACCGCTTCATGCTGTGCTCCGACGGGCTGCACGAGTACGTGGGCAAGGAAGAGATCCCCGGCATCATGAGCGATGATCCAGAGACCGCCTGCAAGAAGCTGGTCAGGCTCGCGAACGAGCGGGGCGGCAAGGACAACGTCACCTGCATCGCGGTCTCGATCGTCTGACCGCCGGGACCTACCCCTCGTCCTTGGATATTCCCAGCGCCTTCATCCGCTTGTGGAGGTTCGTGCGCTCCATGCCGAGCGCCCTCGCCGATGACGAGATGTTCCAGTCGTTCTCGCGGAGCTTGAGCAGTATGAAGCGCCGCTCCATCTCCTCCTTGAAGCCCCGCATGTCCAGATCCGCGAACTCGTCCACCCGCCCGGATCTCTCCGAAGGCGGACGCCTCATGAAGTCCGGCAGGTCCGACGGGCCGATGACCTCGCCGCTCAGGATGGCCATCCTCTCGACCACGTTCTTCAGCTCCCTCACGTTCCCGGGCCAGTGATAGCTCCCCAGCCGCTCGGCGACCTCGGGAGCGACCAGCTTCCTCTGCACCACGTTCTCGCGGCAGAACTCCTCGAGGAAGCGCTCCACGAGGATCGGGATGTCCTCCTTCCTCTCGCGCAATGGTGGCACCCTGATCCGGATCACGTTGAGCCGGAAGTAGAGATCCTCGCGGAACCGCCCCTCGCGAACCTCGGCCTCGATGTCCTTGTTCGTCGCGGCTATCACACGGACGTCTACGCTCACCGTGGTCTCTCCGCCGACCCGCGTGATCTCCCCGGACTGCAGCGCCCGCAGGACCTTCGCCTGCGCCGACGGGCTCATGTCGCCGATCTCGTCGAGGAAGAGCGTCCCCCCGCTGGCGACCTCGAACTGGCCCCTTCTCGTGCCCACGGCACCCGTGAAAGCGCCCTTCTCGTGCCCGAAGAGCTCGCTCTCGATCAGCTCGGCAGGGATCGCGGCGCAGTTCACCTTCACGAACCTCATCTCGGCCCGATCGCTGAGCCTGTGGATCGCCCAGGCGACGAGCTCCTTGCCCGATCCGCTCTCACCCGTGACGAGGACGCGCCCGCGGGTCGGGGCCACCTTCTCGATCTCGGAGTAGAGGCGCTTCATGGGCTGGGAGTCGCCCGCCATCCTGTACCTGTCGGCGAGCTTCTCGCGCAGCTCACGGACCTCTCCCTCGAGGCGGAACGAGGACACGAGGTTCCTGACGGTGATGAGGACCCTGTCGCGGTCGAGCGGCTTCTCGAGGAAGTCGGCGGCGCCCAGCTTCACGGCCTCGACCGCGTCCCCCAGGGTGGCATGGCCGGAGATCATGACCACCGGCATGGAGGCGCTCGCCTCGGGCATGGCCCTCAGGCGGCGCATCGTCTCGATCCCGTCGATCCCCGGCAGCTTCAGATCGATGAGGGCGAGGTCCGGCCACAAGCCGCCGCGGACCCGCTCGAGGGCCGACTCGCCGCTCCCGGCGGTGACGACCTCGAAGCCCTCGCCCGTGAGTATCATCCTCAGGGATCGCGCGATGTTCTTCTCGTCGTCGATGACCAGGATCGTCCCTCGATTCCCGGGTTGCTCGTTGGTCCCTGCATTCATGGGATTCATGCTACCTCGCCACTGGAACTAGCGCCATGCTCGATTTTGTTGCCCACCGCCCGGCCGCGGGCTAGTCTCGGATCATGGCCATAATCGTGCAGAAGTACGGCGGATCGAGCGTCGCTGACATAGACAAGATACGCAGGGTCGCCGAGCTCGTGGCCTCGGTGAGGCGGGAGGGCCATCGGATGGCCGTCGTGGTGTCGGCCATGGGAAAGACCACGGACCAGCTCATCGCCATGGCGCGCTCGCTCTCCGGGAACCCGAAGCGGCGGGAGATGGACATGCTGCTCTCGACCGGTGAGCGGATCACGATGGCCCTCCTGGCGATCGCGCTGGAGGAGGCCGGAGTGGAGTCCATCTCCCTCACGGGATCCCAGTCCGGGATAATCACCAACGACCGGCACACCGACGCCAGGGTGATAGAGGTCCGCCCCCACCGGGTCGAGGACGAGATGGCCAGGGGCAAGGTCGTCATCGTGGGCGGCTTCCAGGGCGTCAGCTACAAGCGGGACGTTACCACCCTGGGACGGGGCGGGTCGGACACGACCGCCGTCGCGCTGGCAGCGGCCCTCGGCGCGGAGCGCTGCGAGATCTACACCGACGTGGACGGCATCTACACCGCGGACCCGCGCATCGAGCCGGCGGCGTCGAAGCTGGAGGCGGTCTGCTACGAGGAGATGCTTGAGCTGGCCCGCTACGGGGCGAAGGTGATGCACCCGCGGGCGGTGGAGCTGGGGTC
>CAZGVR010000184.1:0-1950 GCA_964528945.1 uncultured Myxococcales bacterium | reverse complement strand
ACCCAGGAGATGGGCATGGCGGGCGCGAAGGTCCTGGCCGCGGACGCGGTCGAGTTCGCGAAGAACGCGGGAATCGCGATCTACGCGAGGGCGACCTTCCAGCCCGGGCGCGAGACGGTCGTCCGCCTTCTCCCGCCGGGACGGGAGAAGGGCGTTCGCGCGGTGGTGAGCGAGCGCAACGTGATCAGGGTGCGCATCCGCGGCGACTGCGCGGCCAGCCGGTTCGCGGAGATCCTCGGGATCCTGGAGGACGCGCGGGTCGGCCTGAAGGAGATCTCGGCCACGACACTGGAGCGCGAGGTGTCGTGGTCCAGGGCGTCGTTCGTGATCTCGAGGGCGAACCTCCACAACTGGGATCGCGTCCACCGCGACCTCATGGAAAGGGCGCGCGGGGAGGTGGAGATCGACGAGGGGATCGGCGCGCTGTCCGTGATCGGGGAGGGCTTAAACAGGGACAACGCGACGCTGATATCCACGCTCGACACCCTCCGGGCCGTGGCCATCCCGGTGCTGGGCATGGCCACCACGAGCTTCCGCATCTCGTTCCTGGTGCCGGACGACAGGATCCCCGAGGGGGTGCGCGCCTGCCATTCCCGCTGGATAGAGGCCGTGCCCGCGGTCAGCCGAACAGCCTGAGCGCAGCGCCGGCGAGCGTCATGGGCTCGAAGCCGCGGCCCATGAGGCCCCTGATCACCGACTCGAAGATGCGACGCTTCCGGCCGACCGAGATGCGCACGTCCGCCCTCACGGGCTCGAGCGCATCCAGCCCGTCCATGCGCGCGTCCATGAGATCCATGGCGTGGAATTCGAGGCCGACGAACGATCCCAGCGAGGCCGCCCGCGCCATGGCGAGCGCCGCCGACCCTCCCGCGAGCGCGATCGTCGTGCCGATGAACGGCACGCGCGCGACCGGGAGCACGGAGCAGGGCAGCTCGGGCAGGCCCGCGCCGCGCCGCCAGTAGGGCGTGCCAGTCCGGTAGGGCTCGGCCGGGGCGAGCATCATGCCGGCCCCGCCGATGATTGACCGGCTCTCTCGGCCCCTGGCCTTCATGACCCCGATCACGGCCGCCTTTGCCGCGTGGTAGGACGGCGACGGCAGCAGAGAGGCGTCGTAGGCGTATCCCGACCTCGCGAGCAGGCCGATCACGCCGTCGTTCACGATGTAGCCGGGCGCACGGAAGCCAACGACCTTGGCCCCCGTCGCATCCTCGATGGCCCGCGCACCGCCCGCGACCTGCTCCTCCATGTCCCCTGGCGGAAGCCGGGAGAAGTCGTAGCGGTGATCCAGCGTGTGGTTGGCTATCTCGTGACCGGCATCGCGCGCCCTGAGCAGGACGCCTCTGCTCGCTTCCCTGGCCACGTCGCGGCCCACGGTGAAGAGGGTGGACCTGATGCCGAGAAGCGCGAACAGGTCGAGGAACCGCGCGAGCCCTGCGGTCATGTGCGCGTCCCCGAGGGAATCGGGCGGCGCTGCGAGCCCGTGTATCGCGTGGTAGCAGTCGATCCCGTCGAGATCGACGGAGACGCTGATGATCTTGGCGGCGGTCACTTGAGCGCTTCCTTCCTCGCCTCGAAGCTCCTGTAGAACGAGAGTGCTGCGAACACCTCTGGTGCAATCGTGGGCTTCCCCGTGAGGATCAGCGAGGCCATGCACCTGCCCACCCCCGGGCCGAGCATGAAGCCCTGGCCGCACATGCCGACCGCTAGGTAGAGGCCCTCGATCTCCCGTACCCTGTCCAGGATGATGGTCCCGTCAGGCGTCATGGGGTACAGCCCGCGCCACACCCGCCTCACCCTCAGGTTCCTGAGCCTGGGCACGAGCGCGATCATCCTGCGAGCAAGGACCGGCATGAACTCCGAGGTGGGCTCGCAGTTCGTCCCGACCACCAGCCTGCTCGGCGTGTAGCAGAAGATGATCTGCCCCTCGGAGTTCTGGCCGAAGTAGAAGTT
>CAZGVR010000183.1:3597-7702 GCA_964528945.1 uncultured Myxococcales bacterium | reverse complement strand
CAGGATAATCCTGCTCATCGAGGACTCCATCCCGCGCTACTCGGCCTTCCTGCCCACGCTCTACACGGAGCTCATGACGCTCACGCGGTCGCTGATCGATCAGGGACTGAACGACCTCCACAGGCAGCTCAGGATGCGGTCGCGCGCCAAGCTGCTCCTCGCAGAGACCTGGGAGGAGGCCATGCACGTCTGGGACGACCACTCCCCCTACGTCCTCGGCATCCTGTCGGACGTGTCCTTCTGGCGCGCCGGCAAGGTCGATCCGCGCGCAGGCTTCGACTTCGTAGCGCACGTCAAGAGCGAGAAGCCGCACCTGCCGGTGGTCATGCACTCGGCCGAGCCCGAGAAGAACAGGGACGAGGCCTGGAGGATGGGCGCTGCCTTCATCGACAAGAACTCGCCCTCCCTGCTCGCCGAGGTCCGCGAGTTCCTCAAGCAGAACATGGGATTCGGCGACTTCATCTTCCGCATGCCGTGGGGCGACGAGGTCGGGCGCGCCGCGAGCACCTGGGAGCTGCTCGACCGGCTCAGGGACGTGCCCATCGAGTCCATCATCTGGCACGCGCAGCACAACCACTTCTCCACGTGGCTGGCGGCCAGGGCCGAGCCCACGATAGCCGACGAGATCGGCCCCCGGCGCGTGAACGAGTTCCCCTCGCACGAGCAGGTGAGGAGCTACATCATCGACGTGATCCAGAGGGTCATCTCCGACACCCAGCGTGGGGTCGTGGCGGACTTCCAGTCCGCGATCACGGTGGAGGTCAGCGATTTCATCCACCTGGGCAGGGGATCCATGGGCGGCAAGGGACGGGGCATCGCCTTCGTCCGCTACCTGCTCTCGAACTCCGACCTGGCGGCGAAGTACCCGGAGGTGAAGATCGACGTCCCCTCGACGCTCGTCATAGGCGCGGGCGAGTACGAGGCCTTCCTCGACGACAACGGGCTCAGGGAGTTCTCGATACAGTCCGTCGATCCGGCCGAGATTGCCCGGCGGTTCCACGAGGGCACGGCCAGGGACTCCCTTGTGAGGAGCCTCACGGCCTACGTGAGCCGCGTCAAGCGGCCGCTCGCCGTGAGATCCTCCAGCCTCCTGGAGGACTCGTCCATACAGCCCTTCGCCGGCCTCTACGCCACGGCCATGATCCCCAACACGGCCCCGGCGCCGGTCCTGAGGCTGGACGAGCTCCTCTCGGCCGTGAAGATGATCTGGGCCTCGACCTTCTTCGAAGACCCCAAGGCCTACTTCCGATCCGTGAGCAGGCGGATCGAGGAGGAGCGCATGGCGGTCGTGATACAGGAGATCGTGGGCAGGAGCCACGGCCAGCGCTTCTACCCTAGCTTCTCGGGCGTGGCCCAGTCCTACAACTTCTACCCCATCGGTCCCATGAAGGCGACGGACGGCATCGCGCAGGTCGCCCTGGGTCTGGGGAGGATGATCGTCGAGGGCGGCTCCGCGCTCCGGTTCTGCCCCCTCCACCCGCAGGTCATGCCGCAGTTCTCCTCGGCCGAGGACTGGCTCGACCGCAGCCAGAAGCAGTTCTACGCGCTGCGCCTTGACGAGCGATGGAGACCCGAGCCGGCGGAGTACGAGAGGAACGTGACGCTGTACCCTCTCGCGGACGCCGAGGCGGACGGCGAGCTGGTGCAGATAGCGTCCACCTACGCGGCTGACGACCAGGTCATACGGGATACACTCTCGGTGAGGGGACCGAGGGTCCTGACCTTCGCGAATCTCCTCAAGCACGGGACGTTCCCGCTCGCCGGGATCCTGTGCGACCTCCTCGACCTTTTCCAGCAGGCCATGGCCTGCCCGGTCGAGATGGAGTTCGCGGTCAACCTGAGGGGGCGTGAGGGTCGGCCCGAGTTCTCCGTGGTCCAGCTCAGGCCGCTCAACACCGGGCATGCCAAGGACGCCGTCGAGATCACGGTGGAGGACCGGAGCATGGCCTGGCTCGAGACGCGCAAGGCGCTCGGCAACGGCGTATTCGCCGACATCAGGGATCTCGTCTTCGTGAAGCGCTCGAGCTTCGACAAGGCCCACACCCCCGAGATCGCGCGCGAGGTGGGTCACCTGAACGCCATCCTCGAGAGGGAGAGGAGGCCCTACGTGCTGCTGGGCTTCGGCAGGTGGGGCTCGTCGGACCCGTGGCTCGGCGTGGGCGTGGGCTGGGCGCAGATCGGCGGCGCCAAGGTGGTGGTCGAGGCCTCGCTCCCCGGATTCCGCGTCGACCCCTCCCAGGGATCGCACTTCTTCCACAACATGACGTCGCTCGGCATGGGCTACCTGACCGTCCACGAGGGCGATCAGGGGGCCTCGCTGGACTGGGACTGGCTCGAGTCGCTGCCGGCCACGAACGAGACCAGGTTCCTCAGGCACGTGAGGCTCGATGAGCCGACGGTAATCAAGATCGACGGTCGCGCAGGCGAGGCCGCTGCCCTGCGCGGCCCGGACACGAAGTGAGGAACCAGGCATGTGGGAAGCACTTCTGGACCCCGATGGGCTGGCCGTGAGGAGCGAGGCGAGGGAGTTTGCCCGATCCGTGCCCCACGACCTTCTGAAGAGGATGGACCGCGGGGAGGTCGTGTATCCCAGGGAGTTCGTGGAGGAGGCCGCAAAGAGGCGGCTCCTGGGCATGCGCTTCCCGGCCGAGGTCGGCGGACGCGGGATCTCCTGGACCGTGGAGGCGGCGGCCAACGAGGAAGTGGGCGTGCTCGGAACCGCGCTAGCCTGCTCCTTCGTCATGCCCTCCATCGTGGGGGAGGCGCTGAACCGCTTCGGGACCCCGGAGCAGAAGCAGCGGTTCCTCGTCCCCATGCTCCGCGGCGAGCGCATAGCGGCAGAGGCGCTCACCGAGCCGCGGGGCGGCTCGGACTTCTTCGGGGCGACCACGCGCGCGGTGAGGGACGGCGACGACTTCGTCGTCACGGGCACAAAGCGCTTCATCGTCGGCGCCGAGGGCGCGGACTTCTTCCTGGTCTACGCGAGGTCCGATCCGGACGCCCCGCCCCACAGGTCGATAAGCGTCCTCCTCGTCGAGCGCGGCCCGTCGGTCAAGATAGAGCACCTGTACGGCCTGATGGGAACGAGGGGGGGCGGCACGGGACGCGTCGTGTTCAAGGACGTGCGCGTCCCGGCCGAGAACCTCGTGGGACCGCTGCACGGCGGGGCCGAGGTCTTCGGCCGCATGATGATGCCGGAGAGGATGACGAGCGCTGCAGGAGCGGTCGGCCTGGGCCGGGCCGCTCTCGAGGTGGCGACGCGCTACTCCATGCGTCGCAAGGCCTTCGGGAAGACGATCCGGGACTTCCAGGCCGTGAGCTTCGGCATAGCCGATGCACAGTCCGCCCTGGACGCGGCGCGGGCCCTGGCATTTGCCGCGGCCCGCACCCTGGACTCCGACCTGCCGGCGCGACGCATCGTGTCCAAGGCCAAGAAGGTCTGCACCGAGGCGTCGTGGCGGGCGGTGAACGCGGCCATGCAGGTCATGGGAGGCATCGGCTACACGAGCGTGTATCCGGTGGAGCGGATGCTCCGCGACGCGCGGCTGTCCATGATCTGGACCGGGACCAGCGAGGTCATGGATCTGCTCGTACAGCACGAGATCTACAGGGAAACCGAGGCGGCGCCGCCCGGCGGCCGCGACCTGGAGAGGGACGCGCTGGACGACGACGAGGGCGAGAGGGTCTTCGAGTAGTCCAGGTGCGACACGGCATCGTAGCAAATGCTGAAGCCGTGTCGCATTGCACTTTACAAAGTCCGTCTATTGTTGCACAAAAAGCTTCGATCCGTGGGCCGGGGGGGAGTCCGGAGCGAGGCACATGCATCTTCACTTCGCGAGCATCCTCGTCTTCCTCGTGGTGGGCGCCGCGTTCATCTTCGCAGCCCTGGTCGCCGGCAGCCTGCTGCGGCCCAGGAACAGGTCACGCGTCAAGGAGACCACGTACGAGTGCGGCGAGCCGCCTTGGGGCAGCGCGTGGTTCAACTTCAACCCGCGCTTCTACCTGGTCGCCCTGATCTTCATCGTCTTCGACGTCGAGGTCGCCTTCATGTATCCGGTGGTGACCGTGTACAGGCGATGGCTCGATCGCGGGGACGGGATCCTCG
>CAZGVR010000183.1:1070-3587 GCA_964528945.1 uncultured Myxococcales bacterium | reverse complement strand
TGAGCCTCCTCGTCGGACTGATCTACGCGTGGTGGAACGGCGATTTCGACTGGGTGAAGACCCTGCGCGGCGGCGAGCTGTCGCTCCCCGAGAAGCCGGCCGCGAGCGACGGGGAGGAGCACGTCTGATGTCCGGCGAGACCAGGATAGGCGGCCCGGAGGGCGCGATCATCCTCGGCAGCTTCGAGGAGCTCGCGAAGAGGACGAACCTCCTGGAGCGTGCGCTCAACCTCGGGCGCAAGCACTCGCTCTGGTACTACCTGTTCGCGACCGCCTGCTGCGGCATCGAGCTCATGCAGACCGGCGGTCCGCGCACCGACCTGGACAGGTTCGGCATGGTCTTCAGATCCACGCCGCGCCAGTCCGACCTGATGATCTTCGCCGGGACCATAACCTACAAGATGGCCCGCGTGGCCAGGCTCCTCTACGAGCAGATGGCCGACCCGAAGTACGTGATCGCAATGGGCAGCTGCGCCAACACGGGCGGCCTGTTCAGGAGCTCGTACGCCGTGGTCAAGGGCATCGATCTGTTCGTGCCGGTCGACGTGTTCGTACCGGGATGCCCGCCGAGGCCGGAGGCCCTCTGCGAGGCGATGCTGCGCATTCAGGAGATCATCGATTCCGAGAAGTGGAAGGTGGCGAGCACCGACTTCCGGAACGGGCCGGATATGAGCTGCTGAGGCGGCCGGGACGGTATCGGCATGGACCACATCGAGATTGCGAGGCGGATCGACGCGAGGTTCGGGGACGGGACCGCGATCCCGTGGGAGGATCTCGAGCCGCAGCTTCTCATCCGGCCCGAGGCGCTGGTCAGGGCCTGCGCCTTCCTGCGGGACGAGGGGGACATCCGGCTCGACTACATGAGGTGCCTCACCGGGGTCGACGTGCCACCGGACGCCATGGCGGTGGTCATCCACCTCGTGTCCACGGTCCACAGGCACCGCCTGGTGCTCAGGGTCGAGACCTCGCGCGAGGCGCCGGCCGTGCCGTCCGTCGAGTGCGTCTGGCCCGGCGCCGGCTGGTTCGAGCGCGAGGCGTGGGATCTCCTGGGGATCGACTTCCCCGGCAACCACGATCTCCGCAGGCTGTTGCTGCCCGACGAGTGGGTGGGCCACCCGCTTCGCAAGGACTACGCCGAATCCCAGGCGTTCTTCAACATCCCCACGCAGAGACCCGACTCGACGGAGGTCGTGAAGAGGAGCACGCCCGGGAGGCAGGCCCCGCCTGCCTCCGGGGAGCCGAAGCCCGAGGAGGCGGGCTAGAGCCATGGACCGATCCATACTCGAGCGCTTCCAGTGCACGGGCGGCGAGATGCTGCTCAACATGGGGCCCCAGCACCCCTCGACGCACGGCGTCATCAACTTCGTGGTCCAGGCCGACGGGGAGGTCATGATCAAGGCCGTCCCGGAGGTGGGCTACCTCCACAGGGGGATGGAGAAGCTGGCCGAGGCCACGACCTGGGCCGGCTACATGCCCTTCACCGACCGGATCGACTACCTCGGGGCGATGTTCGCCAACCAGGGGTACGCCATGGCGGTGGAGAAGCTGCCCGGGGTCGAGGTGCCGCGCCGTGCGGAGTACCTGCGCGTGATCGCGTGCGAGCTCAACAGGATCGCGAGCCACCTGATCGGCCTGGGCTCCATGACCCTGGACCTCGGCGCCAGCACGCCGTTCACGCACGGCATCCGCGAGAGGGAGACCATCAACGACCTCACCGAGGAGCTGTGCGGCGCCCGCCTGACCTACAACTACGCGCGCGTGGGCGGAGTGTCGGCGGACATCCCGGCCGGATTCGACGTCAAGGTGAGAAGCTTCCTCGATCACTTCCTCCCGTTCGTGGACGAGTTCGACCGGCTCATCACGTTCAACGAGATCTTCGTCCAGCGCTGCGTCGACGTCGCGATCGTATCTGCGGAGGAGGCGATCTCGTACGGCCTCGCCGGTCCGAACCTCCGGGCGAGCGGCGTGGACTGGGATCTCCGCCGCGACGAGCCCTACTCCGCGTACCCGGAGTTCAGGTTCGCGGTCCCCCTGGGCGTGGGAGCGCGCGGGACCCTCGGAGACAGCTACGACAGGTTCCTGGTGCGCGTCCAGGAGATGCGCGAGTCCGCGAGGATCGTGCGGCAGGCCCTGGACGGCCTGCCGGCCGGCGAGATCCAGGCCAAGGTGCCCAAGAAGATCAAGCCGGAGCCGGGCTCGTGTTACTCGGCAGTCGAGAGCGCGCGCGGCGAGATGGGCTTCTACGCGGTCTCGGACGGTGGCCCGGAGCCGTACCGCCTGAAGATCCGCTGCGGGTCCTTCACTGCCATGACGATCATCGAGCCCAAGAGCGCGGGACTGATGATCGCGGACCTGGTGACGCTCATCGCCTCGCTCGACGTGGTCGCGCCCGAGATCGACCGCTGAGGGTGACCTGAGGAGGATGCAAGTGATCTGCGACACCGGAATCCCGAGCCCGGATCTGGTCCGCACGATTGGCGGCTGGATCGTGAAGACCCTCGGCCTGTCCGGTTGGACC
>CAZGVR010000183.1:0-1060 GCA_964528945.1 uncultured Myxococcales bacterium | reverse complement strand
CTGGGCTACCTGGGCGCCATGGTCCTCACCGCAGCCCTGATGTTCACCTTCGTCGCCCTGTTCGCCGGACCGGTCACCTGGGTGGAGCGCAGGGTGGCGGGACGCATGCAGTCCCGCATCGGGCCGAACAGGGTGGGACCGCACGGGTTCCTCCAGTGGATGGCAGACGGGGTCAAGAACCTCCTCAAGGAGGATCTCGTCCCGGCGGAGGCGGACCCGATCCTGTTCCGCCTGGCACCCTACTACGTCTGGGCCGGGATGTTCGGCACCTTCGCGGTCCTGCCCTTCTCGGCGGCATGGATCGCGGGAGACTCCTCCATAGGCATCCTGTACGTGCTCGCGATCACCGCGCTGGTCGTGGTCGGCCTCATCATGGGCGGCTGGGCCTCCAACTCCAAGTGGTCGCTCCTCGGAGGCATGAGGTCCGCGGCCCAGATCGTGTCCTACGAGATCCCCACGGCGATGGCCATCCTCTGCCCGGTCCTGCTCGCCGGATCGCTCTCGACGCAGGACATCATCCGGGCCCAGGGCGGGGCGCCGTGGAACTGGTTCGTCTTCCACGACCCCTTCTGCTCCTCGGCCTTCGTGGTCTACTTCATCGCCTCGCTCGCCGAGGGCAACCGGACGCCGTTCGACATCCCGGAGGCAGAGAGCGAGCTGGTGTCGGGCTACAACACCGAGTACTCCGGGTTCCGCTTCCTGGCGTTCCTCTTCGCGGAGTGGGCGAACCTGTGGATCATGGGAGCGGTCGCCACCCTGGCCTTCCTCGGCGGATGGCAGATCCCGGGGGTCCCGGCCGACACCCAGGCCGCCTCCATCCTCCTGAACGTGGCCGGCATGGCGATCTTCGTCCTGAAGACGTCCATCCTCGTCCTGGTCATCATCCAGCTCCGCTGGACGCTGCCCCGCATCCGCGTGGACCAGATGATGAACATCTGCTGGAAGTACCTCGTCCCCATCTCCTTCGTGTGCCTCATCGGGACGAGCGTCTGGATGATCGTGGACAGGGCGCTGCCCGCCCTGGGCCTGGCGATGCGGATCCTGCTGACCGTGGGGGGAG
>CAZGVR010000182.1:0-7737 GCA_964528945.1 uncultured Myxococcales bacterium | reverse complement strand
AGTGCGATGGAAGATAGATACTGGAATACTAGCGGACGTTTCATTCGTGTATTGCCCCATCAATACAAGTACATCAAAGCGAATGGAGGAGCGTGACTCGCGCAAGGCGCGTAAAACGGCTAGGGCGCCTTGCCGCCGGCCTTGCCGTACGTCCAGAAGTGGTTGACCGCGAAGTTGATCGCTGTCCCGACCGCGACCCCGGCGAGCACTGCGAGCGACTTCCAGGCCGTTGCCAGGTCCGCGTGGATCGATCCCTCGAGGAAGAGCGCCATGAGCGCGGTCGAGCCCAGGCTCGTGCCGTACTGGAGCGAGGCCGCGACCGCCGAGACAGCGTAGTACTTTGCCAGCCTGGCCGCGAATGCTCCTGCGCCGCCCGCTCCGCGCCTGTCCCGCCAGGTCCATGCGTCGTTGAGCAGGAAGTTGGTGAAGATGCTCACCACGATGCCGAGGAGGTAGACGAGCGCGTTTCTGGGCCATCCGGCGAGCGACGCGAAGATCACCCGGTCCCCGAGCCAGACCAGGCCCAGGTTCACGAACAGGCCGCTCCCGCCCACGAGGCAGAACTTGACGAATCTCCACCTCTCGCCGAGGACCTTGCCGGCGAGACCGCGTTCTTCCTTGGGGGGGGATGTCACCAGACGGCCAGGGAGGCCTGGATCAGGATCGCGTGCGCGACGGCGTTCATGGATTCCCTGAGCGGGTTCGCTGGCGGGGCCACGGTCCAGTTGTTCTGGTGCTGGATGTCCAGCAGGTAGTTCAGGCTGATCACGGAGTTCAGCTTCTCGATCCTGAACTGCGGGCCGAGCGTGAGCCGAATCCTCATGTCGTTGACCTCGTCCTCGGGCGCGCCCGGCACGGGCGCCACGAACCTGGCGGCCCCGCCCGGAAGGACCGGGTCGAACATGTCGAAGCGCACCATGATCTCCACCAGATCCTTGATCGTGTAGCCGAAGTGGACCCAGAACCCGAGCGCCTTGGCAGTGTCCTGGCCGTAGTTGAGCTGCGCGGGCGGCGGGCCAGCGTTCCTGCGGTGGCCGCCATGGACCTTGAGCAGGCCGAACATGAGCTCGCCCATGACCCTGAATGGCCCGCTCTCGTACCCGCCCTCGAGGCCCAGCAGGACCTTGGTGTCGGCCTCGTCAACGTTCGCGGTCTGCGTGTTGATGGTCCTCGGGAACCCGAGCCACAGGTTGAGGCCGATGGTGATGCCCTTGCCTTCCGGCGCGTACGCGAACTTGATCAGGAAGTCCTTGTGGTCGTTCTCGTCGTCCCACTGCACGCCCACGGGCCCGTTGAACATGCCTATGGTCAGCCTGAGCATCTTCAGGAACATGGCGTCCCACTCGATGCCGGTCTGGTTCCAGGGCATCATGTTGATCTGCCCGACCGCCCCCAACATGCCGGCCGTCTCCATCATGTACATGGGGTACTCGACCGCGCCCAGCATGTGCACGGGACGCTCGAGGAGCAGGGAGAACCCGGGCCGCATGCGGCCCACCCAGAGCATGGATGTGAACTTGTCCGTGGATCCGAGCTGGTAGCCTATCTTCACCTGCTGCCAGAACGGGAAGCCGAACGGCGACCCGCCCTCGTAGCCGTTGATGCTCTCGAACACGTCCACCTCGAGGAAGTACTGGAGCTTGGTGCTCACGAGGTGGCCGCCCAGCACCAGGCGGGCGCGCTGGACCTCGAAGTGCGTCTCCGTGTTCTCGCCTCCGACCGGGTTTGTCCAGAGATACCCGCCGTACCCGTCCTGGACGTCGCCGAGGAACACGGCCCTGTACCTGGCCTGGAGGATGAGCCCCACGGCAATGGACCCGTACTTGGACTCGATGAGCTTGACTCCGGGCTGCTCGGTGCCGGGCACCGGCTGCGGCTGCTCTCCCCACCCTGGCTGCGGCTCGCCCCAACCAGGCTGCGGCTGGCCCCAACCGGGCTGCGGCTCGCCCCAACCAGGCTGCGGCTGCGTGGTCGCAGGCGGCGGCTGCGTGGTCGTGGCCGGCGGCTGCGTGGCCGGTGGCGGCTGGGTCGCATACCCGGGTGGTCCGATGACTTCCTGTCCGGCGGCTGGCACGGAGGAAAGGGCGAGGATCCCGGCCGAGGCCGCGATCGCGATGCACCACCTGGTCTTTCCACTCATCTCGACTCTCCTTGCTTCAAAGGCCTGTCCACATGGCGGGCGGGCGTCCACGGCTACAGGACGAGCGCGACCTGCCCGGTGAGCCAGAAGTCGTCGCCGAGCGCCTGGTTCGAACGGCGGATGTAGGTTCCGAGGACCGAGAGCCTCATGTGATCACCGAACAGGAACCCGTTCAGGCCGAACGTGGCCCAGAGGTCCCACGTTGCCCCGCTCGCCATGCCGAAGTGAGACAGAAGCAAGGCGAGGTCGGCCGGGACAGCGCCCCCGTCCCGGGTGGTCCGACCGGGCACGGGCTGGCCGAAGGGATCCTGGCCCTCGAACACGCCGGGCGCGGTCTCCACGGCACGGCCGTTCCACATCTCGATCCTGACCACGGGCTCGACCCACTGGCCGACCCTCAGGCCCGCGTGGAACAGGATGCCCATCTGCGTGAAGGAATCGAAGACCGGATCCCCTGTCGCCGAGTCCTCGGGGTAGGTCAGGGTGCGGCCGTTGAAGCCTGCCACGAGCTTGAGACGGATGAAGTTGTCGAACAGGTTCTCGTAGACCGCCTCGCCGCCGTACACGAACACGGGCGTGACCGCGTGCGCGCCCGTGGCCAGGTGGAACTCGGGCCGGCTCAGCCAGAACCACGCGTCCACGCGCAGGCCGATCGGGATCTTGCCCGTGACCCTGACCAGGAAGTCCTTGGCCTTGTTGTCGTCCACGACGTTCGCGGAGTTGGCCCCGTCGAAGCCCGGGGCCATCCAGATGGACGACCCGCCTGCTCCGGCCTGCTGGAACCGCATGCCGTTGAACACTCCCAGGACGACCTCGAAGTACTTGTGGCTGTAGAGGAGCTCGAGCCCCACCTGCCTGAACGGCATCATGGAGGACGCGATCAGCGGGTACTCGGCAACGTCCAGGAGACCCACGTTCCGCGTGTGGTAGTAGCCGAAGTCCGGTATGAAGCGGCCGAACTTGATGGCGAAGTCCGAGAAGTCGTCTGGCACGACGCCCAGGAGCGGCTTCACGCTGACCGAAGCGTCGAGCAGGAACGAGTTCGCGTCGCTCGAGTCGAGCTGATCGTCCCACTGGTTCGGCGTGATGAACTCGGCGAGGTCGCCCTTCACGTCGAACAGGATGCGGCCGTTCCAGAAGTTGCCGAAGAACCCGAGGTAGATCCAGTTGGCCACGAACGAGTGGTTCAGGGTCATGTCCGTGCCCGCCGGGCCGCTCAGGTTCTGAAGGGCGAGGCGGTAGTAGCTGACGATCGACGACGTCAGGTAGAGATTGACCCACTTGCCCTCTGCGATGGGCACGCCCACGGGCGGGATCTCCGGGAGCGGGGCGCGCTCCTTCTTCGGCTTTGGCGGCTTCGGCGCCTCCTCTTCCTCGACCGCCTCTTCGTCCCCTTCCTCCTCGACGTCGCCCTCCTCGGCCTCCTCGACCTCCTCGCTCTCCTCCTCGATCTCGGCCTCCTCCCCTGGTTCCTCCTCGTAGTCGGCCTTGGCCTTGTCGTCGGCCGCGGTCTTGGCGGCCTGGGACTCCGCGGCGTCTTCTTCCTCCTCCTCGACCTCCTCGACCTCCTCCTCGGCCGCGGCCTTGTCCTTCTTGTCGGACTTGCCCGCGGGCTCGGTCTTCTTCTCGCCCTTCGAGTCCTTCTTCGTCTTGTCCTGGGCGCCGGCCGCCCCGGTCCAGACGAGAGCCAGCGCGGCGAAGAGCCCGACTGCGATTCCGGAAACATGGCCGTTCCTCATCGTGTCCTCCTCGAGTGCCTGGTGTGCCCGTACCCCGATGGACCCCCGATTCCAGCTTGATTGTACCGGATACTGCAAACGAGCCGCTCGTGTCAACTTGCCGGAGGTTGCATTCCGCACCCTTGCCTTCGGTTGACTTGTGCTCGCCCGATCTTCTACAAATGCCCCTTGGCATCGTCACGTTAGCCCAACTCCCGTGCATCGAGAGGTTGAAGAGAAATGATGGAGTTCAGGTTCCACGGACGCGGCGGCCAGGGAGCGGTCACGAGCGCGGAGATGCTCGCGACAGCGGCCATCGAGGAGGGCAAGTTCGCCCAGGCCTTCCCCAGCTTCGGGCCGGAGCGACGCGGCGCTCCGGTCATCGCCTTCGCGCGGATCAGCGACTCGCAGATCCTCGACAGGACGGCCATACAGCAGCCCGACGTGGTCATGGTGCTGGATCCGACCATCATGAGGATCGTCAAGGTCGCGGCCGGGCTCAAGGATGGTGGATGGCTCGTGGTGAACTCCGGGAAGACGCCGCGAGAGGTCGCCGGGCTCACGGGGTGGAAGGGCAGGATAGCGACGGTGAACGGCAACGCGATCGCGCTCGCCGAGATAGGCCAGGCCATCACGAACATGGTGATGCTCGGCGCGCTCGTGAAGTCGCTGGGGATAGTGGGCGCCGGCACGATCGAGCGCCTGATCGAGAAGCGGTTCGGCCCGGTCCTCGGGGCGAAGAACCTCGAGGCCTTCCGCAGGGCCGCGGGCGAGACGACGGTCGTCTCCTGAGAGCAGCCGGGCACACGCCGAGGAGAAATCGCAAATGAGCCAGACTTTCAAGCTTCCGGGCTGGAAGGACATGCCGGTCGGGATGGACATCGCGGAGCCCGGCTGCGCGCGGCGCAACCGCACGGGCGACTGGAGGTCGGAGAGGCCGATCTGGAACGAGAAGCAGTGCGTCCAGTGCGGCGTGTGCACGGTCTTCTGCCCGGAGGGGTGCATCCGGATGGACGACCGGAGCTACCCGTCAGCGGATCTCGAGTACTGCAAGGGGTGCGGCATCTGCGTGAACGAGTGCGTGACCGGCTGTATATCCATGCAGATGGAGGTGGAGTGATGGGCAAGCGAGTCGGGATGGAAGTCTCCATCGCCATCGCCGAGGCCGCGAGGCTCGCCGACGTGGACGTGATCTCCGCCTACCCCATCACTCCGCAGACGCACGTCGTGGAGCACTTGAGCGAGATCGTGGCGGACGGCGAGCTCGTGGCCGAGTACATCCCGGTCGAGAGCGAGCACTCGGCCATGAGCGCCTGCGTGGGAGCGGCCGCGGCCGGAGCGCGCACCTTCACCGCGACATCCTCGCAGGGCCTCGCGCTCATGCACGAGATAATGTTCATCGCGCCGGCGCTCAGGCTCCCCATCGTCATGGCGGTCGCCAACAGGGCCCTGTCGGCGCCGATCAACATATGGAACGACCACAGCGACATCATGTCCGAGCGCGACGCGGGCTGGATCGCCACGTTCGCGGAGAACGGGCAGGAGGCCGTGGATCTCGTGATCCACGCCTACAGGGTCGCGGAGGACGCGAGGGTCCAGCTCCCGGTCATGGTGAACTTCGACGGGTTCACGGTGAGCCACGTGATCGAGCCCATCGAGATGCCCGAGGACGCCATGGTCAGGAAGTACCTCCCGCCGTTCCAGCCCACCCGCAGGCTCGACGTGGACGCGCCAAGGACCATGGGGGCCGTGGGCATCCCGGACATCTACACCGAGGCCAAGGTCGCGCAGGACGCGGCCCTGCGTGCAAGCTACGGCCCGATAGTGGAGGCCTGGAACGAGTACGGGAAGGTCTTCGGGAGGAAGTACGAGCCCATAGTCACCTACGGCGCGAAGGACGCGGAGATCGTCCTGGTGGCCGCGGGCGGCATCGTCGAGACCGCGAGGACCGTGGTGGAGGGGCTGAGGGCCGAGGGCCGCAAGGTCGGCGTCGCCTCCATCAAGCTCTGGAGGCCGTTCCCCTTCGAAGATTTCCGCAGGCTGGCGGGCCGCGCCAGGGTCCTGGTGGTGGTGGACAGGTGCCTGAGCTACGGGGGGCCCATGGGCCCCATGGCCGCGGAGTTCAAGGCGGCCCTCTACGGGACAGGGGTCCAGCCGCCCATCATCGAGTTCGTGGCCGGGCTCGGCGGCCGTGACGTCACCCACGCGGCGCTGCGCGGCATGTTCGACGAGGCGGCCCTCGTCCTCGAGGGGAAGCCCGTTCCCTCGGCCAGGGTCGTGGGAGTGAGGGAGTAAGTCATGGAACCGATGAACGTATACGTTGCAAGGCTGCTCCCGACCGAGGACCTCGTGGTTCCCGGGCACAGGGCGTGCCAGGGGTGCGGCGAGGTCCTCGCCATGCGCCTCGTGCACAAGATCCTCGGCCGGAACACGGTCGTGGCCTCTGCCACGGGCTGCATGGAGATCATCTCGTCGTCCTACCCTGACACGGCCTGGGCCATCCCCTGGCTGCACGTCGCGTTCGAGAACTCGGCGGCGGTCGCCCCGGGGATCGAGTCCGGCATGAAGGCCCTGGTGCGCAAGGGCCGCATCCCGCAGAGGAAGCTCAACTTCGTGGCCATGGGCGGCGACGGCGGCACTGCCGACATCGGGCTCCAGGCCCTCTCGGGCGCGCTCGAGCGCGGCCACGACTTCATCTACGTCTGCTACGACAACGAGGCGTACATGAACACGGGCGTGCAGCGCTCCAGCTCCACGCCCTACGGCGCCTCCACGACCACGTCGCCCGCGGGCAAGCTGTCGATCGGGCAGCAGACCAGGAAGAAGAACCTGGTCGACATCGCCGTCGCCCACGGCATCCCCTACGTCGCGACCCTGAACCCGAGCTACCCCATCGACCTCGTGGAGAAGGCCAGGAAGGCCATGCGGATCAGGGGGCCTCGCTACCTCCACATCTTCTCCGGGTGCCCGACCGGCTGGCGGTGCCCGCCGAACCAGACCATCCAGGTGGGCAGGCTCGCCACGCAGACAGGCGTGTTCCCCCTCTACGAGGTCGAGGCCGGAAGGTGGCGGATCACGGTCCCGACCGCGGAGCGGCTGCCCGTGGACCGCTACCTGGAGACCCAGGGGAGATTCCGCCACCTCTTCAAGGCACCGAAGGACGCGGACGGGATCACGCCGTTGCAGCGCATACAGGCCGACGTCGACGAGGCATACCGCAGGCTCACCACGAAGGAGGCATCTTGAAAATGGCAAAGCAGGTGAAGAAGGCGGGGAGCGCCAAGGCCGCTCCGAGGAATTCGGCCCCGAAGAAGGCAGCCGTGAAGAAGCCGGTGGCGAAGAAGCCGGCGCCCAAGAAGGCCGCGCCCAGGAAGGCCGCGCCCAGGAAGGCCGCGCCCAAGAAGCCGATGGCGAAGAAGCCGTCACCCGGAAAACCGGTCGCGAAGAAGCCGGTCCCGAAGAAGGCCGCGCCCGAGAAGCCGGCGCCGAGCAGGGTCGTGGCGAAGCAGCCGGCCGAAACGCCAGCCCCTCCCTCGCCGCCCGCGCCGCCAGCCAAGGTCGAGCAGCCCGCCTCGCCGAAGGCCGCGGAGCAGGTGCCCGAGCGGCCCGCGTTCGTCGGCCTGAAGAGCCATCCGCTGGGACCGGCGTCCGAGGTCGCACCGCTCGGGCCGCACGAGCGCGCCAGGCTGAACGGGATCCTGGAGCGCTACGGGAGGTCCGACGCCTACCTGCTCGCGATCCTCCAGGACATCCAGACCGAGAACAACTACCTGCCCAGGGCGTGGCTCGAGGCGACGTGCGACATCCTGAAGATCCCGAGGGTCCGCGTGTACCGGATGGCGACGTTCTTCAAGTCGCTGTCGCTGAAGCCGCGCGGGA
>CAZGVR010000181.1:0-7748 GCA_964528945.1 uncultured Myxococcales bacterium | reverse complement strand
GGCCCGGGCCGAGGCCCAAGCCCGTGCCGCCACGGCCCGGGCCGAGGCCCAAGCCGGTGCCACCCAGGCCAACGCCGCCCAGGCCCGTTCCACCACGCCCCGTGCCGCCGAAGCCCGAGCCGCCGCGGCCAGAGCCGATAGTGCCGCGGCCGCTGCCGTCTCCGTGGACGCAGGCCGAGCTCGAGCGGCTGGTCGAGGACGCCATACGCTTCATAGCCGCGGCAAAGCGGCGCGCCGGCCGCAGGCGCGGGTGGGAGGTCGGGGAGTGTCTGTTCCTGCCCCTGTACCGCGGGGACGAGGCCTACCTCAGGCTCAGGCACCCTGGAAAGACCGATTCGCTCGAGGACGTGGCGCGGATGTCCGGCATACCGTACGGCACGCTCAAGGGCTGGGTCACGGCGGCCGCGATCAGGCACGGCATGGAAGCGCGCGGCCCGCTCCCGGATCTCAGCCTCAAGCACTTCGAGCACCTGGGCCCGCTCCGGGACGATCCGGATGCCATGCGCGCGGTTTGCGCGTGGGCCGAGCGGGAGGACGTGCGCGCAAAGGACTTCCAGAAGGCAGTGAGCATGTGGGCCCGCAGGATCGAGGAGGGCGGGAGCATCGCGGATCTCGTGCGCAGGCCGCCCGTGCCGCGGCGCCTGAAGCCCAGGCGCACGAGGACCGGCAGGAAGACCAGGACCGACGACCTGGTGGCGGCGCGGCTCCTCGGCCTGGCAGCGCGCTGGGCAAGGGCGGCGCGCATGTCCGCACCGGTGCGGACCAGGCTCTCGGACGCGGCCGTGGCGATAAGGAACGAGGTCGCCCCGGGCCGGGCCGCGCGCGGCCGCGCGATCACGGTCGCGCGGCGCGCAGATCGACCCGCGGATCGCCCCGCGGCGCAGCCGGACGCCATCTCGCCGCTGCCTCCACCCTGGCGCGAGGGCGGCGCGGACGCGGCCGTGGAGCGGGCCGTGAGGTTCGTGCAGGCCGCGGTGCGCAGGACGTCGATGGACTTCGGCATCGAGGTGGGCGGCCACCTGTTCCGGACGATCTTCCGCGGGGACAGGAACCTGTACGCGCACGCGGGCCCGTGGAAGCAGGAGACCATAGCCAGGATCGCACGCGACCCGCGCGTGGCGCTGGACGACGACGTGCTGTACGCGTGCATCCACACGTACCTGCTCGTGGAGGCCTGGGGACGGGCCGCGCCCGGGATCGAGGTGCCGCGCATCTCGCCGTGGAAGTGGGAGCGTCTGTGGCCGCTCGAGGAGGATCCGGAGTCGCTGGTGGCGGTCGCGAGGTGGGTGGAGAAGGACGACGTGCCGCACGACCTCGTGCGCGCGGTCGCGCTCCTCGCGCGGCCGTACGTGGCGGCAGGCGGGAGGCTCGAGGACCTGCTCGTGCCGGCAGGGGGCGAGGGCGGCGGGCTCGAGCCGGCAGATCCCGGCGCGCGCGCTGCGACTCCGGCCTGCCGCATCGGGCGGATCCTGTCCGTGGTCCGGAAGCGAATCGAGCGGCTCCCTGTCCCGGCCCAGGCCATCTGGCGAACGATCGCGGAGTGCGACTCGCTGATCGCGGCGCTCGGCGGGGCGTGAGCCCTGTGACCTCCGGGTGTCGCCGATGGAAGACGGCGTGAACACCCCTACCAGGCAACGGGAATCGCGACTACAATCGGATCATCAGCCTGTACGAGGGAGGCAAGAGGCAAGGATGCTTTTCAACATCACGATGGAAAAGGCAGAAGACGGGTGGATCGTGGTCGAGTGCCCGGCGCTGCCGGGTTGCGTATCGCAGGGCAAGGACGAGAAGGAGGCTCTCGAGAACATCAAGGAGGCCATCACGGCCTGGCTTTGGGCCGAGAACCTGAAGGCGATGGCCTCCCTGCCTCCGGGTGCCGTGAAGCAGCAGATCGTGGTCGCGGTGTAGGAGCGTGGGACGGCTCCGCAACGGAAGCCGCCAAGGCGTTCGAGAAGGCCGGCTGGCGCCCAGTGGGACAGGTCGGCAGCCATCTCGTGCTCGTCAAGGAAGGCGTGCGAGTCAACCTCTCGGTTCCACAACACCGGGAGCTGTCCGTCGGGACATTGCGCGCCCTAATCCGATGCGCCGGCATGTCGGTGGACGAGTTCGTGGAACTGCTCTGAGCATCTGCAACCGCGTCGTTTCCGGCACCGCGCCGTTGCCGGCTTCGTGAACGCGTGTTAATCATGCGCGCATGGGAAGGACCATAACGCTCCAGGTGGACGCGCCCGGCAAGCCGTCCAGGGACGTCACGCTCCACGTGCCGTACATCCAGATCGGGAACGACGAGTCGGACGCCGACCCGGACGGCTGGGACAAGGGCAAGGAGGCCTACGTCCTCCTCGAGGACAGGAAGGTCGAATCGAACCGGAAGATCTTCGTGCTCGAGGACGGGGGGTGGCTCGTGGACCAGTGGTCGCTAAGCGGCACGCGGCTGAACGGCAAGTGGGTGCGCGTGGCCATGAGGCTGCGCGACAAGTGCCCGCACTGCGGCCACACGCTCGCGGTGAACGGGTTCAGGCTGGGCATGACGTGCCCGGAGTGCTCTCTCGGCTTCAGCTTCAATCACAAGTACTGGCCAATGGTGCTCGAGGACCCGGACAACGACTACGACCAGGGCGAGGGCGGGTGCACCATCAACTTCGAGACCGAGGTCTCGTGGAAGGCCGCGCCGCCCGCGTGCGGGCACGGCAACGTCACTTACCCGCCGCCCGCGTGGCTCGCGGAGATCATGCCGTCCATCAGGCAGTTCTACTGCGGCGAGCGTCCGGACGCAGAGGGGAACATCCTGGCCGCGGGCGCAGGGGGCGGTGCCGGAGCGCGGGGCGGGACGGGCGCGGGGGAGGCGGCCGGAGTTGGCAAGGCCATTGCCCCGGCCATGGTACATCCGGTTCCAGGGGCCGAGCGGCAACCAGAAGGAGACGATCCAGGAGGTCACCGAGGACTTCAGGGAGATCGAGCAGGAGCTGCTCGCCAAGCCGCCGCGCAGCACGATGAGCCGGCTCTCGGACAAGGCGTGGATCCTGGGGCTGGTCGCGGGGATCGCTGTGCCGGCATGAGCGAGATCTGCCTCACGCTGCGCTGAGCAGGCCGGGGGCCGCGGAAGCGGCCTTCTACTCCACGTACCCTAGCGCGCGAAGCTCCTCGATCACGTCCGGCGGGAGAGCGACGGGCCGGGCATCGCCCGCGGGCCGCTCGCCGGTCTCGTGCGACTCCACACTGGACGGGGCATGGCCGGCCAGGAAGGCGGGCGTGAACGCCGGGTAGAGGACCTTGCCGTCCATGTCCTTGCCGGTCGGCACGCCCTGCGCGTAGAGGAGCGTGGGCGTGATGTCGAGCAGCGTTGCGGCCTCGACGCGCGCGCCCTTCCTGAAGGGCGGCCCCCACAGGACGATCACGCCCTCGGGAGGGCCATCCCCCCCGTCGTGCCCGTACCTGTCACCCTCGATCCGGAAGCCGTGGTCCGAGCACACGATGATCGACGTGTCCGGGCCTGCCTTGGCCAGGAAGTCGCCCACGATGAGGTCCGCGTACCTGTAGACCGGGGCCATGACGCTGGCAAAGGCGTCGTCGATCCTGGCCTCGTGCTCGGGCGGCCACGCGAGGCCGATCCTGGCGGTCATCTCCTCGCGCATTGCAGGATCGAGGTTGATCCAGAACAGATGCGAGGAGACGTCTATCACGCGGAAGACGGCGGCGAACACGTCCACGTCTCCCCGCTCGAGGAGCCGCCTCGAGGCCTCGCGCACGGCCCTGTCCTGCTCCCAGAACCCCTCGTAGACCTCGTACATCATCTCCACCTGATGCGAGCTTCCGGGGGGGGCCACGGCCTCGCCCGGAAGGCCGAACTCCAGCCGCTCTGCGAGGTACCGCTCCCTGGGCATGTCGACCTCGGGAAGGATTCCGAGGAGGTCCGGCGGGTAGGTCAGCGGGCCCGGCGTGTCCGGCGTCGCGGTGCGCCACGAGTCCGAGACCATGAAGCCGTTCACCTTCTCGGGCGGCGTGGTCACCCACCAGTTCACGATCCCGACCCCGAAGCCGCGGTCGCCGAGGATGTTCCAGAACGCCCGTGCAGTGCGGCCCTCGACCCCGATCCTGACGAGGTTGCCGCCCTTGTCGCTCGCGTGCGCGCCGATGCCGTGCTTGTCCACGTTCTTGCCGGTCGCCACGCTGGTCCAGAGGGCCGGGGACTTGCAGGGCAGGAAGCTCGCGAGCGGGCCAGACACTCCCTCGCGCACGAGCCTGGCCATGTTCGGGAGATCGCCGCGGCCGAGCAGGATCTGCACGTGCTTCCAGCTGGCGCCGTCCAGGCCCACCACGAAGACCTTGCCCGGCGGGCCTGGGGGCTGGCCAGCGGTCATGGCGCCGGGCGTGCTGCCTGATGCGGACGCGGGCGCCGGCACTGGCACGTGAGGCCGCGCCAGGTACAGCACGCCCCCGGCCGCGAGCAGGGCGGAGACAAGGAACAGCGGCACCAGGGCCGAGCGGTGGGAGGGCGCGTGTCGCGAGGCCGTCACGCACCGGAACATAAGCCATTTCGGTGAACATTGCAGTCCTCGCGCTGCAGGCGCTACCCGCGGGCGGAGACTCCCTTCGGCGGGCGGCCGGAAAGGGTTGTGCGAGCCGGCGAGATCGGTCTAGATTCGTGCCTCCCATGACGCCTCCAGGTGACATCGCCCCGGCCGGCAACCTCGAGACCCTGTCGAGGCGGCTCGTGGCCGCAAGGTGGGTGGCGGCGGCAGTGATCCTGCCTGCGATGCTGCTCGCCTGGGGCCCGCTCCAGATGACCGTGGACTTCTGGAGCATGGTCAACCTCGTGAGGGTCACGCTCGCGCTCGTGCTCACGAACCTCCTCGTGGGCATGAACGCGAGCAAGAGGACCGGGCCGGGCATCGTGCCCGAGGTCCGCGCGATACGCCTCGACATGCAGGTGAGGCTTCAGCTCGCCGTGGACGTGGTCGCGCTCGCGCTCGTGTTCCACTCGGCGGGCGGCATCGAGTCCTACGTGCCGTTCCTCGGGGCGTTCCACGTGGCTGCGGTCTCGGCCTGGATGGGCAGGGCCGAGGGCAGGAAGACCGCGTGGGCCGTGCTCATGGCCGCGCTGCTCGTGGTCATGCTCGAGCTGAACGGCTTCGTCCACCACATCCACGTGATGAACGACTTCCACTGGGGGCTAGAGGAGGAGCCGAGGTACGTCCTCATATACTGCTCGACCCTGGCTGCGGTGCTGTTCCTCGTGAACATGGTCGTGGCCGGGGCGAGGATGGGCGGGGCGAAAGGGGAACCCGTGACCGGGGACAAAGGGGCCGGGGACGGGGGGCAGGGCTAGTCCGGGACGGGGGGCAGGGCTTGCCGGGCGAGCCTACTCCACGATCACCGAGCCGCGCATGGAAGAGACGTGGATGGAGCACCGGTAGCCCGAGAGGGCGGCCGCGAGGGACGGTGCCACCGTGAACGCGATCGTGCCTGCGCCATCCACCCAGTCCACCTCCGGATCGGATTCCAGGCTGCCGGCCGCAGACTCGGAGAGCAGGACCACGTCGCTTGCAGACGTCGTCCCCAGGGTCACGAGCTCGAACGGGTGCCCGGTGGCCAGGTTCACGATCCCGTAGCGAAGGCCCGCGGTCAGGGTGAGCGTCTGGTTCTGGGCCTCGCCGCCGATCACGCCCGAGCCTGCGGGATCCTCGGCGGTGAAGTCGTAGGCCGAGAATCCCACGTTCGTGACCGTGAGCGTGACCGCCGGGGGCGTGCCGTCCGCCTCCACGTCGGCAGCTGTGTCGTCCGGCACGTCGGCGCCGGTGTCGGCGGCCGTGTCGGCAGGCGCGTCGACGGCCGTGTCGGCGCCGGTGTCGGCGCCGGTGTCGTCCTCGGCGTCACCTTCTGCGCCACCGGTCTGGCCGCAGCCCGGGGCTGCGGTCAGCATGGCGGCTGCGAGCGCGCAGGCGAGGATCGATGTCGTCGTTGTCGGCGTGCGCATGTTCCCGTCCTCCATTGACTGCCCATAGGGCCGGGGACCAGGAGGGCAACGACGACCGTGACGACTACACGATCCCACCAACCGATTCGACGGCTGCACTCATCGTGTGGTGAGGGTCTTTCCAGGCGTTTTCAGGTCCGTTTTCGGATATTTGCATGTGGGAGGAATGGTGGAGGCCGAGGTGAAACGGGTGAAATCCGGTGCGCCGCGTCTGCCCGGCCGAGCCCATGAATTTGATTCCGGCTATAATCGCTAGAACGATATATAATACAGGTATTCCAGACTGCGGACACGTGGACCGGCCCACCCGGGACATGCTCAAGGGGATCACGATCGACACGACAGCGCACACCATCTCGGGAGACACCACGCACCTGAGCGCGGATGGCCCCGCATCCCCGGCCTTGTGATCCGGTCCACGTTCCCGCGAGACCATGCCTGACACCCTACCCATTCACCGCACCCAATCACCCCGGGTGTGTCGCGCACGAGACAGGTGTGTCCTCAGCGACACATGCCGGGGCTGCGTCGCCGGTACGGGCGACGTCGCCAGCATGGGCTGCGGCCCCCGCAGGGATGCTGGCCGGCACCTGGGCACGGGCACGGGCACGGGCGGCCGAGCAGGCGGGGGGGTTCTCGGTGCGACGGATCTCGGCAAGGAGCAGCATTGCGAGGCCCTGGGTCCAGGGCCAGATCCCGCCGACGGGCGCCAGCGACGCCCACACGACAGGGCCCTGCGAGCGGCGCACCAGTCCCGATCCATCGATGCACGCGACGACCGCCCGGGCGGCCCGGTGCGCGCAGGAGACGAGTTCGGCGACATCCAGCCCGAGCCGCTCGAGCGCGAGGATCGCCCGGGCAACGAGCGCCGCGGATGACGATTCGCCCGGCCCGCCGGGCGACCCGCCGGGCGACCAGCAGGGCGGCCCGTCCATGATCGCTGGCCACAGCCCGTCCGGCCGCTGGCGGGCGGCCAGCGCGCGGGCAAGCTCGACCGCCGGGGCGACGAGCGGCCGGGCCTTCTCCGGCCCTAGCTCATCGATCACGCGGGCAGAGGCGTCCAGCACCCAGCCGTTGCCGCGCGCCCATGCCGCCCGGTCGTCCAGCCACCTCGCGGAAGGCCACAGGGAGTGGCTGACCAGCCCGGTCGAGGGATCGCGGAGGACCTCGATGTGCGAGAGGACCTGGAGCACGGCCTCGTCCGCGAGCACACGGAGGCCCGTCAGGGTCGCGGCGCGGGCAAGGAGCGGGGCGGTCATCCACTCGGTGTCCGACCACACCGAGTCGGCCCACTGAAGGTGCGAGAGCGCGCCCGACGCGTGCCTCCTCGCCCCATAGCCTGCCAGGCCGTGCGCGAACTCGATGGCCTCGTCCACGGAGCCTGGGTCCGCCACCGCGCCCGGGACCGCCAGCGCGGCCAGGTGGACCGGGCCCGCGTTCACGCCGGCCAGGGGGAACCGGCGCCCGACCGGGGCGGCCCGCAGCGCGGAAGCAACGCGGCCCGCCTCGCCGAGGGCCGCAAGGCCGCACAGCAGGATGCCTCGACCCCATGTCCCGTGGAGGAGCCACGGGGACGCGAGCGACGCGCTCACGAGCACCTGCCGTGCGGACCTGCGCGAGGGAGACATGGACGATCCGGCAATGCAAACGACGGGCCACGGGAGCGGCATGGAGGTGGCGCTACAGACCGAGCTGCTCCGGCGGGAACACCCAGCGGATGGTGCGGGCCGGCCGCACAATCGAGGCGAGACCCTCGAGCGAGCGCGGCAGC
>CAZGVR010000180.1:0-7772 GCA_964528945.1 uncultured Myxococcales bacterium | reverse complement strand
CCATGAGCGACATCGGCAAGAGAAAGCTGGATCATCTTCGTCTCTGCACGGCCGCCGACCCCGGGCCGGTCTCCTATCCGCCGGACCGGGGCACGCTCCTCGACTGCGTCGAGCTCCTGCCTGCCGGATTCCCGGCGATCCCGGTTGCCCGGATCTCGACGGCCACGACGTTCCTCGGCAGGGCCGTTTCCGCTCCCATCCTCGTGTCCGCCATGACGGGCGGCCCTTCACGTAGCGGCGAGATCAACCGCGGCCTCGCCAGGGTATGCCAGGCGCTCGGCATCCCGCTCGCGCTGGGAAGCGCGAGGCCGCTGCTGGACGATTCCGACAGGTCCCCCACGTTCGACGTGAGGGACGATGCGCCGGACGTGCCCATCATCGCCAACATCGGGATCGCCCAGGCCGCGGCCGTGCCGCCGTTCAGGCTGTCCTCGCTCGTCAAGCGGATCCGCGCCGACGCGCTCTACGTGCACATCAACTTCGCCATGGAGGCGCTCCAGCCCGAGGGCGACGTGGTGCCCGCGGAGGTGGAGGAGACGCTGAGGCGCCTCAAGGGCGAGCTGGGGTACCCGCTCCTCGTGAAGGAGGTGGGCGGCGGGTTCTCGCCCGGCCAGCTCGAGATGCTGGCGCGGGTCGGCGTGGACTGGATGGACGTGGCCGGCGCGGGCGGGACCAGCTTCCTGGCCATCGAGGGGCTGAGGGGAGGCGACAGGGGGAAGCGGCTCGCCGAGACGTTCGGCCGCTGGGGCTGGCCCACGGCCGCGTGCCTGGGCTGGGCCTCGAGGCTCGGGATCGGGAACGTGATCGGGAGCGGCGGCATCCGGAGCGGCCTGGACGTGGCGCGGGCGCTCGCCCTCGGCGCATCCATGGCCGGCATGGCCCTGCCCGTCGTCAGGGCGCTCGTCGACGGCGGCGAGGACGGCGCGAGGTCCTTCCTCGAGACCGTGGTCCACGAGCTGAAGCTGGCAGCCCACCTCTCGGGCCTGCGCTCGACCGCGGATCTTCGATCCGTGCCGCGCTTGATCAGGGAGCCGCTGAAATCCTGGCTGGACGTCGATTATGGTTCGTACGGCGGCGCTTGACAGCAGTGCCCGGCACGGCCACACTGATGAGGTCAGCCGGCTGTTCCTTCCGAGGAGGAAGCGCGTGCGAGAGGACTCGGTACGAGGGGAGCGGTTCATGTGCGTCGTCGGACGTCGAACACCTCCGCCGCTCGGGAACCCTCCCTCGCCGGCCGCCCGGGCCGCGATGGCGTCCATGGCCCGGTACCTGACCCGGGCCCCGAAGGGCGTTTTCGTGTACTCCAGCCACGCGGCCGCGAACCGCGATCGGGACGAATGGACGATCGAGGCCATCCTGGCCCGCGCCGCGACCGATGGTTGAATACACAAGGCCCGCGACCTGGGAAGACGTGAAGACCGTGGTCCGCCTGCTCGAAGAGGCCGGCGCTGAGTTCGCGCTGATCGGCGGCTATGCGCTTGCGGCGCACGGGTTGAGCCGCTTCTCCGAGGATGTCGACATCCTCGTGAACCCTGTCCCCTCGAACACGGCTCGCTGGATAGCCGCCCTCGCGCGGTTGCCCGACGGCGCGGCCCGCGACCTGGCCGGCGAGGACGACATCTTCCAGCGCATGGGATCATACGCCGTGCGGATCAACGACGAGTTCACGGTGGACGTGCTCCCGGAGGCCTGCGGTCATGGATGGGGGGATCTGAAGCGCTTCATCGTCGAGAAGACCGTAGACGATGTGCGTATCCCCGTCCTCGACCTGGAAGGCCTCCTCCTGACGAAGGGGGGCATGAGGGACCGCGACCGGGCCGATGCCGCTGTCCTGCGCGAGGCCGTTCGCCGCAGGAATGGTGGGCGAGGGCCTGTTCCTTGACCGATCTCCTTACCTCGATTAAACTGTGTGGACTTTTCGGAGAAACCCCAGCTTCACGAAGGAGAGAAACGCGATGAAGGCCCTGAAGATGCAAGGAATCGTTGCGGCGCTCGCGATAGCGCTCGCCTCTGGATGCGGCGGCAGCGGCGGGAACGACAACCCGCCCGTGGAGTGCGACAACGCCACGTTCGAGGCCACTTTCGTGGTGGATTCGCTGATGATCCCGAACGAGAACGTGGGCTTCGACCTGGACGACGAGAACACGCGCTGCGACTCCGGGTGCATCAACGACGGCGAGGGCGGCGTGGACAACCGCCTGGGCGCGGTCCTAGACGGGATCAGCGAGAGCATGGGATCGGACTTCAACGCAAACGAATCGATCGCCGAGCAGATCGACGGCGGCGACCTCCTGATCCTCTTCCGCCTGAAGGACGTGTGCAACTTCAACTCGGACGGCGGAGTCGACCTCCTGGGATACATCGGCCTCGACGCCGACGACCCTGCCGACCCCCTCGACAACTTCTCCGGCACCGAGGCGTTCGACGTGGACTCGCGCGGCCTGACCGGTTCGGGCACGGACATAGAGAGCCCGCTCATCGTGTTCAACGACGCCGAGATCAACCGCGGCCAGTTCCACGCTGGCCCGTCGGTCTTCGTGCTCGACGTGCCGATCCAGGACTCGACGCTCCACCTCTCGATCCGCGAGACCCAGGTCGAGTTCGACTTCGACCCCGAGCCCGTGCAGGTCGGCGACGTCTGGCTGAACGGCGGCATGACGAACGGCATCCTGGGAGGCTTCGTGCTGGTAGAGGATCTCGCAGAAGCCCTCCAGTCGTTCGCGGACGAGCTCGGCGACATAGACCCTGCCACGGTCATGAACATCGTGGTGAACCAGGCCGACATCGACTTCGTGCCCTCGGGCCCGACCGAGGACACATGCTCCGCCACCGTCCCCTGCCCCGTGTCGTGGCGCGATTGCAACACCTCCGGGATCTGCGTCGAGCCGCCGGACATGAAGGACGCGATCAGCCTCGCCATACAGTTCACTGGCGTCTCCGCGGATTTCACCGGCACGATCATCACGCCGACCCCATGACCTGTCAGGTCAACCGGTAGTGCGGCGGGGCACCGGCCGGCATCCGTGGGCCTTCCTGCTGCGCGGTCCTGGCTTCCGAATTTCCTTGCGAATTCCTTCCAGGTAGCGGTCGACGTCGCCATCCGCCTCCTCGTACATGGCGAGCCGGATCTCGTGCAGGGCCGTGACGATGGGATCCTCGCGATCCGTAGACACCCTCGTTCGCTTCTTCATCACCCGACCTCCATCAGCTCTTCCGGAGAAACGACTTCGGGCGGGGCGAGGCCAAGCCGCCCGCAGAGGACCGCGAGATGACGCCGCTTCCTGGGGTTCGCGAGGTGGCGGAAGTTCCATGTAGCCAGAGCATCCAGCTTGTGGACGGCAGCTAGCGCGAGGTGGAGCGAGTCGGCGATGTCGTAGGAGGGTACCAGCATGTTCTCCCTGAAGTACCCCGCGACCTGGACTACCTCTGGAAGTATCGGCAGGTCCTGCAGATCCTGCACGATGGCTATCGCGCTGCCCTGGTCGGGAAACGGGAACCTGCCGAGCTCTGCTCTCACGACTTCGGATACGAGGAATTCGAACCCCTCGGTCGATTCGAGCAATGTCCTCGTGATCTGTCGCCTGTACCGGATGAGGAGATCCGTCCGCCGGTCCACCGCGTAGCTCGGGATCGTCGTATCCAGGTATACTCTGCGCTTCATCTCCATGCATGCTATATCGATAGCTCACATGCCGCAACCACCGCCTATGCCGAGCCATCCGCTCTGCCGGCTGGAGGCCCGTCACGAATGGCCCATGCATGGGCGTGGGAATCGCGATACCCCGGGAAACGAGCCTCAAAGGCGCCGAAACCCATAACGAGGCCCAAAACGCCGGCGATAACACCCCACGCCTTTCCGCGGAGCAGTTCCCCCTCGGATTGTAGCCCTTTCAGATATGCATCCAGGGAACAAGCCACTGCCTTCGCCCTCGGTATGTGAATGGGCGACACCGGGGCGTGGCTGGGCTCGGTGGGGGCCACCCGCGCGCCCCTCGGATCCGTGGCGCCATGTATACGCCGTCCGACAACCTAGAGTAACGGCATCCCTGGGCAAGGTGCCCCACGAACCCGCTTTAGGCGTCCGGGCGGGCCCGGTTCTCGTGGACTGAAGTTGTCTGGTCGGCTCCCGCCCCCGTTTTCAACCATCGCCCTAATCATATTCAGGACGGGTCCCGTGGTCCACGCGATCGGATGCCGCCACCAATCGGCGACGAAATCGGCTACGCGGATGGCTCATGCCGGGGGTTGATGTCCGGTCCCCGATCGCGGATTATGCCCTCGGAATGAAGCGCGCCCGCACCCCGAGGGTCCTCGTCGTGTCCAGGTTCACTGCGTGGGAAACCATGCTAGGGAGCGGCGGCCGGGCCGGCATACGAGCGCTCGAGCGGGAGCGGCCCGCGTGGTTCCGGAGCCTGGTCGAGGCCCACACCGACCACGTGACCACCCTGGACGCGCTCGTGCGCGCGCTCCGAAAGCGGCGCATCCTGCCGAGGATCGTGCACTCGCTGGACGGCGCCGACCTCGCCGAGGTGGACCTGGTCGTGACCGCTGGCGGCGACGGCACCGTGCTCTACGCCTCGCACTCCGTGGACGCGACGCCCATGCTCGGGGTGAGGTCCTCGCGGCACTCGGCGGGCTGGCTCACGGGCGCGAGCCTGGGCGATCTCGAAGAGAAGATCGACGCGTTCATGGGCGGGACCATATCGAGGACCACGTTCCAGCGCATGTCCGTGTTCGTGGCAGGCAGGCTCAGGCACGACAAGGTGCTGAACGACGCGCTCTACTCCCACCCCAACCCCGCGGTCACGACCCGGTACGTGCTCGAGGCCGGCGGGCGGTCCGAGGAGCACGTGTCGAGCGGCGTGTGGGTGGGTCCGGCCGCGGGATCCACGGCCGCCATCCGGAGCGCGGGAGGCAGGATCCTGCCTCCCTCCTCGACCGACCTGCAGTTCGTGGTGAGGGAGCCGATCACCGGGCGAGGCAGGAGGCTGCGGCTGCTCACGGGCCTCGTGCCCGAGGGCGGGGAGGTCCGCATCGTGAACCGGTGGCAGCCCGCCCGCCTGTACCTGGACGGGCCCCACCTCGTGGTCAAGGTGCGGCCGGGCCAGACCGTGGCGTTCCGGATGTCAGCAAGGCCGCTCACCCTCCTCGGATGGTCGCGGCGAAGGCCCGCCCGCCTGGCCTGAAGGGTCCCCGGGCCCCGCTTGCTGCACACCACCCCTTCTGGTACAAAATCTATCTCATGGCAGCGGAAACGGACGGGAAGGCCGCAGGCCTCCCCAAGGGCAGGTTCCTCGGGCCGGGGGACGTTGTCGCCGGGCGCTTCGAGGTCGATCGGCTGCTCGGCAAGGGCCTCATGGGCGAGGACTACCTCGCCTCGGACGAGAAGAGCGACCGGCAGATGAAGATCCAGGTCGTCTCGCCCGACCTGATCCAGGGGCAGGGCGTGCTCGAGCGGCTCAAGGCCGAGATGCGGACCGCGTCCCAGCTCACGCACAAGAACATCGTCACCACGTACGGCATGGGCCAGCTCCAGTCCGGCGCCACGTACATCACGCTGGAGTGGTTCGAGGGGCGAGGGCTTGACAGGGTGATCGCGGAGCGCAGGGCCGCCGCCCGCAGCTTCTCGCTGCGCGGCGCCTACAACATCGTGGCCCACGTCTGCAACGCGCTGGACTTCGCGCACTCCACGCGCATACACGGGACCCTGTCGCCTTCCGCGATCCTGGTCTCGGACGCCGGACGCGTGAAGATCTCGGACTTCCACTCGTCGCGCCTTGCCTACATGGTTCCGCAGATCCGCAGGCAGGTCCCGGCGGAACAGGTCCGGTTCTGGGCGCCCGAGGTGAAGACCTCGGCGACCGTCATCACCTCGCGGGCCGACGTCTACTCGCTGGGCGCCATGCTCTGGGAGCTCCTGGTGGGAGGCTTCTCCCCGGATGGAAGGCCCGCGCTGCGCGGCGCGAGGCCGGACCTGCCCGCCCAGATGGAGGAGATGGTCGGCCGCTGCCTCGACCCCGAGCCTGCGAACCGCTGGAAGTCCTCGGGCGAGCTCAAGGAGGCCATGGCCCTGCTCGTGGAGCAGGAGCCGCTCGAGGCAGAGGCCGCTGCGACACAGGACGCGGGGCTCGACATCGAGATCGACGTCGAGAGACCGCTCACCATCCCCCCGCCCGCGCCGGTCGCGGGCGCAGCGCCGGCGCCCAGGCCGCCCGCGCCGCCGAGGCCGCTCGCGCCTCCTCAGCCACCTCCTGCTCCGCCCCATGCGGCGAGCCCTGGCCTGCCGGATCTGCCGCCTCCGCCCGTGCAGGAAGGTCCCAGGCCGAGCCTCGGCCCGCTGAACCTGGACGCGATCATGGCGGGCGTCCACGACCAGGACGCCGAGAAGTGGATGGTCACCAAGGACAAGATGGACCACGGTCCGTTCCGCACGCGCGAGATCGTGCAGATGATCGTGCGGTGGGAGATCGAGGGCCAGCACATGGTCCAGAACATAGAGACGGGCATCCGCGTGAAGCTGCGCGAGAGCGAGGACTTCAAGGAGGCCGTCGAGCGCGCGCGCGTCGCCAAGATCAAGCACGAGCAGCAGCTCGCGCTCCAGCAGTCGGAGAAGGCCGAGAAGCGCGGCGGGATCGCCAAGATCTTCATCGTCTTCATCGTGATCGGGTCGCTCGGGCTGATCGTGGGCAGCGTGTTCGCCGGCCGCGCCATCTACAAGTCCGCGGTGGGCGGGGACGAGCAGTCCATCGACGATCTCATGGCAGACGGCAAGCTCAAGATAGACATGGGCCAGGGAGGCATCGTGGAGGGCGAGGCCAAGAAGAAGGGCAAGAGGAAGGGCGGCGGCGGCGGGGGCGGCGGCGGGACCCTGAGCTACGACGAGTACATGAACCAGGGCGTGGATCTCGGCAACGTGGCAGAGGGCGGGATGACCCAGCTCTCGCAGTCGCAGATCAACTCGGTCATGAGCTCGCAGGGCAAGGCCCTCTACACGTGCATCTACTCCGAGCTCAAGAAGGACCCCGGCCTCAAGAAGGTCTCGCTCAAGTTCGCCATCGACGGGGCCACGGGCGGCGTCCAGGGAGTGACCGTGACGAGCGGAGGCAGCTCCGAGTTCCAGAGCTGCATCTCGCAGAAGATGAAGAACATCAAGTTCCCGAAGTTCGGGGCCCCGCGAATGGGCGCCACCTTCTTCTTAACGGTGGGCTGAGGCGGGGGGCCGGCAATGGCGAAGGGAATCGCGATCGCAGCCCTAGCCATGATCCTCGCGGGATGCAGGACCCGCGTCGCGGGCGACCTCCCGGAGCCCGAGGCAGGACGCGTGGTCACGGTGCTCGGCAAGGCCGGGATCCCGGCGACCGCCGACCGCGAGGCCGGAGGCCGCGACGCGAGGTGGTCCGTCTCGGTCCAGTCCTCGGATGCGACGCGCGCGCGGGACGTCCTCGCGGCACTGTCGCTCCCCAGGCCTGCGCCGGCGGGCTTCGACGCGCTGATCGAGGCCAAGTCCCTGGTCCCCTCCGCATCCCGAGAGCAGCTCGCCGAGACCGTGGCTCTCGGCGAGGAGGTGGAGGCCGCGCTGGAGGCCGTGGAAGGAGGGGTGGACGCCTCGGTCATAATCGCCCGACCGGGCCCGCCCTCCCCCGGGGGGGCCTCCCCCTTCTTAAGGAGCCGCCAGAGGCTCGTCCGCGAGATGCCGAGGGCCTCGGCCGACTTCGCCAGGTTCTGCTCGACGTGCTAGAGGACGCGCTCGGCGTACTCGCGGTCTAGCTCCT
>CAZGVR010000179.1:6655-7786 GCA_964528945.1 uncultured Myxococcales bacterium | reverse complement strand
CGCGCCAGGCCCCCAGCTCGATCAGGAACTCCGCCATCTCCCTCGGGCCTATGCTCTTTGATCCCTCGACCCTCCCCTCGCTGACCGCGAGAAAGAGGGTCCAGCCGTCCTCGGATACGCCGACCACGGCCCGCGGATGGGCCATGCAGACGTAGCCGCAGTTCCTCACCTGCCCGACCTGTCCTGCGTCGACGATCAGCGGCATCCCGGCGATCACCATGTATCCCTCCTCGGGCGAGGGCAGGGGGTTGTCGCCCGGCGACTGGATCCAGGCGCGCCCCCGCTTGGTGATCGCCAGGTACCCGGTCCTCGCGTCGGGCTCGCAATCCTTCCAGGGAACCCCGGCAGACACCACCCATCCGATGGGATTCTTCGACACGAGCTTCCAGAATCCCCCGTTCAGGGCCACCTGGGCGCCCACCTCCTTGGCGAACTTGCTCGTCTTCATGCCCCGGTACTTTGGGGGGGACACGACGACGTGCACGTCCGGATCCTGGAGATCCACGACGGCCGCGTAGAGCTTGACCTTCAGCCCGTCTCCCTGGTCCGTCTCCTCGTACAGGACCTCGACAGGGCCGTACGGATGCTCCCATGTCCTGGTGGCGCCTGCCGCCGAAGCGGCCAGCCACATGCACGCGGCCGTGGCCGCAGCTTCCTGCATCCGTCTCATGACGCGACGCAAGCTACCACGGGGCGCATGGAGCTTCAATCACCCCGGGCGCCGGTGACTCAGTCCACGACGACAGGCTTGCCGGCCTCCAGCCTGCCCACGGCCACGATCGCAGGCCTGAGCAGCTCGTCCTCGATGGTGTAGCCCTCGCAGACCACACCTTCGACCCTGCCGTCCCTGGCTGGATCCGACACCGGGATCGTGGACACGGCCTGGTGCCTTGCCGGGTCGAAGGGGTTGCCGAGGGAGCTCATCCGCACTGCTCCGAGATGCGAGAGCTTGGCCACGAACTGGTCCCGGACCAGCCTGATCCCTTCGACGAACGATCCGGCCGTGGCATCCTGTCCGCCGGACTCGAGTGCCCGCTCCAGGTTGTCGAGGACCTCCAGCATCTCGCCGAGGACCATCTTGCGTCCCTTGCGCACCTCGCGGGAGACGTCCCTGCTCGTCCTCGCCTTGGC
>CAZGVR010000179.1:3130-6645 GCA_964528945.1 uncultured Myxococcales bacterium | reverse complement strand
CGTCCTCGAAATCCTCGACCGCGGCCCTGTACTGCGCCCTGATCTCGGCGATCCGCCGCTCGCCATCGGCGATGCGGCCCTCGAGCTCTGCGACGTACGTCGGCTTGCTCGCCGGCTCGTCGGTTCCCGGAGCCTCCCCGTCCTGGTCCTCGAACGAAATCCGCCTGTCGACGACGGCGAAGCCCTTGTTCCCTGTGTCCTGCGTCACGCAGGAACTGGTAACCACCGTTGCGGGCGAGTCAACCGCCCGAGCCCTGCACGAGCGAGAGGAAGTACCTGGCGTTTGCCACGAGATCCGGGGACCGCGTGTACAGGTTTGATCCGACGAGGAGAACCGTGTCTTTTCCGTAGTCCTCGAGGAGCCGTGGAACGCCGTCGACGTCCAGCCCGCCCGCGGGCATGGGCCACGAGGGCCTGAGCCCTGCCATGGGGCCGCGCAGGACCGAGGCCAGGGACATGCAGTCGCCCCTGGCGACAGGGAACCTCCCACCATGGCTGGGGAAGATCACGAAGTCCGCGCCGGCGAGCCTCAGCAGCGTCCCCAGTATGACCTCCATGGAGATTCCGTGATCCGGGTCCGAGAAGAAGGTGCCCGACAGGGCAGGGTGGGCCATCAGCGCCAGACCCTGGGAGCCGGGGCCGGCGAGCCATCGCATGGTGTCCAGACCCACGACCAGAGGGCTCGTGAGGATGCCGTCCGCCCCGAGGGAGGCGATCTTCCCGGCCCTCTCGCGGATCACGTCGAAGCGATCGGTGAGACTGGGGAAGTACAGGGTCCTGCGCCCGGTCTCGTCCCTGGCCCGGCTCATGGCGCGGCAAACGGCCGAGACCCTCTCCTCGAACGGACAGAACTCGTGATCGGCCAGCCCGTGATCGTCCTTGATGATGTCCAGCCCGCCCCTTGCCAGGGCGTAGGCACGCTCCGCAAGATCGTCGGGAGAGAGGCCCATGGGCTTGAGCGCCGCGGCGAGGAGCGGACGCGACCGGACCCCCGTCATCTCGCGGATGCCGTCGATTCCGCGTCCGGGCCCGGGGAAGCGGCCGAGGAACGAGGACGGCAGGTTCACGGCCGACAGCCGTATGCCTCTCCTCAGGGAGATGTTGCCGTACAGGACGTGCAAGAGCTGCGGGATCTGCCAAGCCGTCACGCATGGATCGAAGGAGATGCGTGCCTCGTGCACGCCATCTTCCTTCTCCACCAGTGACTCCACTTGGCCGAGGATCCGGGTCCTCATGAACTCGCCCTGTACAAGCGACGGGTGGGCCTCTGCGGTCTGCTCTATGCAGACGTACTCTGCAAGGCCGGCGACCTCGCTGCGAGGCGCACGGAGACGGAAGGTGGCGACGATGCGGTCCACGGTCAGCCTCCCGCTCGGGCGATCGCCCTGCGTGCCGCGATCACGACGTCGGCCGCGGTCATCCCGTAGCGCTCCGCGAGCCAGGCGGGCTCGCCTGGCACGGCGAAGACGTCGCGGAGCCCGACCCGCTCGAGGCAAGCCGGCGCCTTCTCGGCCAGCACTTCGGCCACGGCGCTGCCCAGGCCGCCGGTCACCAGGTGGTTCTCGACCGTTACCACTGCCCCGGTCCTAGCGGCCCTCTCCGCGATGGCATCTGCGTCCAGCGGCTTGAGCGTGGGCACGTGCAGCACCGAGGCCCTGATGCCATCCGCTCCGAGCGCACGGGAGGCCTCGAGGGTGGGGCCCAGCGCCGACCCGGTCGACATCAGCGACACGTCATCGCCGTCCAGGACCTGGAACGTCCTTCCAAGCCTGAACCTGTATGTGGCGGGATCGAGCAGGACCTGGACCTCCCGGCGCATCATCCTCATGTAGGCCGGACCGTCGTGTTCCGTGAGCGCGTCGAGCGCCTGCTCCATCTCGGTCGCATCCGCCGGGTCCACGACCGTCATCCCCGGAAGCGTCCTCATCAGAGCGAGGTCGTCCACAGCCTGGTGCGTGGCGCCCAGGCGCGAGGAGAGCCCTGGAAGTGCACCCACCAGCTTCACGTTCGCCCGGTGCAGCGCCACCTGCACGCAGACCTGCTCGTACGGGCGCCTGGTGGCGAACACCCCGAAGCTGTGGAACACCGGGACGAGTCCCTCGAAAGCCATCCCTGCCGCGATCCCGACCGCGTTCTGCTCGGCCACCCCGATGTTGAAGAAACGCTCCGGGAACCTCTCGCGGAAGCGGTCGGTCTCGGTCGAGTTGGCGAGGTCGGCCCCCAGGACCACGACCCTCGGATCGCGCTCCCCGAGCGCGACCAGGGCCCGTCCGTAGGGTGCGAAGACCTCTCGCGGCGTGTCGAGCAGCAGCCCGCTCATGCGTCGTCCCATTCCCCGAGCGCCTCCCTGGCGGCGCTCGCATGGCTATCGTCGGCGAAGCGTGTGTAATGGAACGCGGGATTCGCCTCCATGAACGGGATCCCCTTGCCTCGAACCGTCCTGCCCAGTAGAAGCCCCGGCCTGTCCGCGGGCCTCTGCCTCAGCCTGTCCAGGGCCCCTGCGATCGCCCCCATGTCGTGACCGTCGACCTCCTCGACCATCCATCCGAACGAGCGCCAGCGCTCCGCGAGCGGCTCCGTGCACATGACGTCGCGGGTGGCGCCGTCCACCTGGAACCCGTTCGCGTCGATGACGGCGGTCAGGCGGCCGAGCCCGAAGTGGGAGGCGGAACATGCCGCCTCCCAGACCTGGCCTGCGGCCTGCTCGCCGTCGCTCATCATGACGAACACGCGGAACCGCTCCCCGCGCACGCGGCCGGCCAGGGCCATGCCGGCCCCGACGCTGAGGACCTGGCCGAGCGAGCCGCCCGTGGCCTCGATCCCGGGCAACGTGCCCCTGTGGGCCGCCAGCTCGACAGGGGATCCGTTCTCCTTGAAGGACCGCAGCAGGGCCCTGTCGAAGTATCCGAGGTCCGCAAGGCACACGTACAGGGGCAGGGCGTAGTGCCCGGGCGAGAGGAGGAATCGATCCCGGCCGCTCCATGCGGGCTCGGCTGGACGGCCCTGGACCTCGCCGTGCAGCAGGGCGGTCATGAGGTCTATAGCGGAAAGGGCCTGTGCAAGATATGCCCCTCCGGTGCTGTGCGTGATGTCCACGAGCGACCGCCTGTGCTCGGCCGCCTTCCTCTCGAGCGACGTCCTGTCCACGGGGTCACTCCCTAGCCTCAATGAGGCTTCCTTTCAATAGGCGAGGTGCCCTCGAGGGGCGGTGACTCGCTAGGCGTCCACCGCCCGCGGCCTCCGCAGCAGGAGGAATGCAACGAGCGCCAGGATCGCGATCGGGACCACCGCAGCGCCCGCGACCGCCGCTCCCCGTGCCGCGCCGGGAGGCGGTGCTCCCTCGTCGAGCAGCATGGCCCCGGGCATGACCTCGATCTTCGAACGCTCGAGGAACATCTTCGCGAATCCGTCCGGAACGGGCCGCATCCCGATCATTCCCGAGAGGACCACTTTCTCGGACGTCCCCCCCGGCGACCTCCCCCTGGTACAGGCTATGACCGCGGCACTCCTCGCCA
>CAZGVR010000179.1:2416-3120 GCA_964528945.1 uncultured Myxococcales bacterium | reverse complement strand
TCGCCATGGTGGCCGGCACGATCGGGTAGCAGTAGCTCTGCGAGATCGTCCCGAAGAGCATGCCTCCTACCCGTGTCACCACTCCGAACTCGTAGCGGGCAACGCCGTGGAGCCTGATGTAGCCGGGCTCCGGCCTCGAGCCCTCCAGGATCTGCCGGATGTGCACCTCGCGAAGGGGGCCGGCCGCACGGGACATGCCGACCTCGGAACAGCCCCTCCACCCGAGCCAGCCCGCGATCGCGAGAAGCGGGATCGCGACGCCGAGCGCGGTCACGAGCGCACCGGTCGCGCGCGAGCGTTCCCTGATCGCCGCGCCTGCCACGATGAGCAGGATCGCAGCTCCGATCCCTGCCAGCAGCCAGTGGCCGAGCGCGGCATAGAACTCAATCATATCGAAGAGATATCTCATGGCATCTACCACGCTGCTCGAAGTCGCTCGTCCCGTCTCATTCCAGGATTCCCGGCGGGAACTCCCTGAGCCCCAGCTTGTCGTCAAGGCACACGAGGTCGACCTCGGCCTCGGTCACCACCTCGCCGTCCATCTCCAGGCGCTGGTCCATCCTCTTGCGGAAGTCGCTTCCCCCCTTGCTCGTAGTCACCACGGTGAGGACGTCCCCCAGCTTGGCCGCCTGCTTGAACTTGATCTTCATCTGGTATGCGGCAAAATTGCAGCCCTCGCGGTTCCACTCGACTATCTGCTACCC
>CAZGVR010000179.1:0-2406 GCA_964528945.1 uncultured Myxococcales bacterium | reverse complement strand
AGCAGGGTCAGGATCGCCAGCTGGTAGGCGCCGTTCCCGAGCGAGTCGATGAACTCGGTCCTGCCCCGCTCGAGGTACTTCAGGTAGTTGGCGTGGTAGACCATGCCTAGGCAGTCCGTGTCCTCGTAGTAGACCTTGACCACCATCCGCTTCTCCACGGCAGACCCTCCTTCCCGTGCAGGCGACTATACCACTGCCCGGGCATCCTGACCCTTCTTTCCGGTCCGGGTTTGGTCTATCCTGCCGCAATTCCAGCGGAGGCATCATGCAGTCCCCAGCGATAAGCACGACGGCGATCCTGATGGCGATCCTCTTCACCACGACCGGATGCGGAGGCAAGGCAAAGTTCGCCGGCGCCGGCAGTTCGGATCTCAAGGCCTACTCGACTCCTTCCGAGTCCCGGGCTGGCTCGGATGTCATAGTGGCGACCGCCATGGACGCCACGGGAAAGTACCTGCTCTACGCAGTGACCCGGGATCCCAAGGATGGCTGGGGCTTCAATCACGGGCTGGAGCTCTACTCGTTCGACCAGGAGATCAACATCAGGCTGCCGCTCGGAAAGCTCGGCCGGTCGGAGAAGTTCGGCTTCGTGACATTGGCGAAGGCAAAGCGCCCCGAGATGATAGCCGTGGTGAAGACCGTGGACACGGATGGCAACGGGGACGTGGACGAGCGCGACGCCAACCAACTCTACGTCATGGCGGCGGACGGGCTCGACGAGGAGCCGGTGTCGCCCAACGGCGAGCACGTTGTCGCGATGTGGGGTGATCCGCGTGGCCAGCTCATCTTCTTCGCGACGGCCGAGTACTGGGAAGGGAAGCGGATCCCGGCCGGGAAGAAGCCCGAGGAGGTGATGGGCGACGGCAGTGTCCATGCCTATGCCTGGGAGTACGAGTCCAAGAAGCTCGAGGACATCGGGAAGTGCATGATCTTCCTCGGACCGTCGCCGGACGGCGCCGAGACGGCCTGTGTCCCGGTCGACGGGCTCGACGACAAGGGGCTCGCGAAGGCCGTGGCCTTCAGGTCCAGGGACGGAAAGAACAGGACCAAACTGGAGGTCACCGAGGGGCAGGCCCTGGAGACGATGCTCCCCCTGGGAGGCGGGCGCGTCGCGTACACGAGGGTCGAGGCCAGCACAACGGGAAAGCGTCGCACCATCTGGGTCACTGGGCCCGGCGGGAAGCAGGCCAGGATCACGTCTCCCTCCGTCGACAGCCGGATCCTGAAGGCGCTCGCAGACGGCGGTCTGATCTACTCTAGCCGGGCGACCTACAGCGTGGACGACGGGACCGTGCTGCGGGCCCTCTCCGGTGACGGGTCCAAGGTCTACGATCTCCTCCGAGCGAAGGGCACCGACGATCTCCGCTTCGTCGCCTTCTCGGCGGACGGGCTGCACGTGGCATGGGTGATCTTCCCGGAGAAGAGCTTCGAGGCGCTGCCCAAGGGCAAGGTCATGGCGGCGACGGGGGAAGGCAAGGCTCCTTCCCGTCCGGCGGGCGAGGTCGAGGCCGAGAAGGTCAGCGGGCTGGGCGAGGTCATCGTGGAGAAGCTGGTGAAGACGCTCGGCAGCGGCGGGCCGGTCAAGGCGGACACCATCACCGCCGACGTGCGGATCAGGAGGGTCAACCTTCCGCTCGTCGCGGGCGGCGATGCCTCCGACGATGCGCTCATGAAGGCGGCCCTCGCGATCCGGGACAAGGTCACCCCGGTACTGGCGCCGGACGGATACGACGGCGTCGTCTTGCTGCCGGGCCACGACGATGCGGCCGCGGTGTTCAAGTGGCATCCGGAGTTCGGCAGACACCTCACGTACCTCGTCGTCTACAACTTCTGGGTCCCCGTGCGCGAGGAGTACGACCTGATGGTGGAGGACCTGGTCTACAGGAAGATGCCCGGCTGTGCGGATCCCCGCATGGTCCAGATGCACTGCGCCGGATGGCTGGCGGCGCTCAGGCCGGTCGCGACCGGCAAGCTCGACCTGCTCTGCAGGGCCACGCCTCTCGATCCAAACATGAAGATCCGCGAGGGCAGGAGGGCGATCGAGGGCGTTTCTCCAGGTTCCGAGGCGTCCTCCTTCGACGTGGTCGCGGACAAGGTGGATCCGCGCAGGTCGCACAGGTCCCAGTTCGATCTCCTGGTGTTCGCGGATGGCGAGCAGGTCCCCTACTACGACGCCTCGTGGGCAGATGCGAGCGTGGCATGGATCGCGCTCTACCGCTCACTGGATGGAACCCTTGGCATGGGCAGCAAGCTCCAGCCGTTCGCGCGAGGCGATGAGACCGTGCAGGCCCTGGCCAAGTGGGTTCCATCGACGGTTGTGCGCCAGGAGCAGCACCTGGACATGCATCTCTTCCTGGAGCCGGAAAAGGCTCCTGCCGTGGACCAGGTCGAGGCCTGGAACGCGAT
>CAZGVR010000178.1:0-7803 GCA_964528945.1 uncultured Myxococcales bacterium | reverse complement strand
CCCTTGGTATTTGACCACCACATCTTTGAGCACCTTGTTGAGCACGTGCCCGTAGTGGATGCGCCCGTTCGCGTACGGCGGACCGTCGTGGAACGAGAACACCGGCCTCGAGACGTTCATGGCCGTGAGCTGCGGGTAGATCTCGTCCTTGTCCCAACGCGCCGAGATGCCCGGCTCCCTCCGCGGGAGATCGGCCTTCATGGGGAAGTCCGTGCGCGGCAGGTGGATCGTGCTCTTCCAGTCCTTCTGCTTGTCGGGTTCCATGTCCTCGTCCAGGGCTGCGGTGCCCCGGGGAGAGCCCGGGACGGTCCGTTACATACACGCTTTCGGTCGGAAAATGAAGTCGCCCGGGGACACCCGCGGGCCGCGCGCCGCAGGAATTGCAACATGCGCGCCTTGCGGCGTTGTATAATGTCCCGATTCGCAACCACAAGGACGCGAGGTGTCACATGAGGAGAACGTTCATTTCCTGCGCGCTCGCCCTGCTCGTGGCCGCTCTCGCCGCGGCGTGCGGCGGGACGCTCAAGGTCGCAGGGGACGGGGACACGACGACCGACGTCGACACGGACACGGCCGTTGACTCGAGCGCGGAGCCGGATTCCGTCACGGATCCCGGCGACGACACGCCGGCCGACACAGGGGCCGACGTGCCGCCGGACACCGAGGCCGACTCGCCCGCCGACACCTGGACCGACACGGGCGACGACACGGGAACGGACACGGCCGTGGACACGGGCACGGACACCGCGACCGACACGGTGACCGACACGCCCGCGGGCGGCGCCGACTGCAGCGCGCCCGGCGTCGCGCACCTAGGCACCAACTACGGGGACTCCTCGGACAACGCGGACTCGTACGCCATTAACGGCTGCAACGACCAGGGCGGGAACGACGAGACGTGGGTGTTCACCGCGGCCGAGACGGGCGTCTACGGGTTCGAGATGCAGACCGCCGGGTTCAACGCGGTGGTCATGGTCTGGGCCGACTGCGGGTCCACCTCGGCCTACCAGTGCTTCAACCCGGATCCCGACTCGTCGACCGCTGGCGGAACCCTCGTGCTCGACGCGGGCGACACGGTCTACGTCCTCGCGGACGACGACACCCTGGGCGGCACGGGCGGCGCGTACACCCTCACGATCACGTTCACCGAGATCCCTCCCGGGGACACGTGCGCAGACCCGGCGGTCGCCGCGGACGGCACGGGCACGGGCGACACCTCGCTCTACGCGAACGACTACGACGGGGAGTGCGAGGGCGGCACCACGCCGCCCCTCAGCGGCCCGGACCAGGTGTGGCAGTACACTGCCACGTGCACGGGCACGCTGTCGGTCGTGATGGACACGGGCGCGGGCGGCGGCGGCTTCAACTGCACGCTCGATCTCTGGACGGCGTGCGGCGACGCGGGCACGTCCCTGTCCTGCGACAACGACTACTACAGCGGCAGGGACGGCGTCTGCAGCGCGAGCACGACCGTGACCGCCGGCGACGTTGTCTACATCCTCTGCGACACGAACAACGCGGGCGTCATGGGCGACGCGTACGACCTCGTGGTCGACTGCGTCTGACGGCCGGGGGTCGGCCGGCGATTGCCCCAGGCAGGGTCGCGAGCTATCATGCGCCCGATGCGTTCATCCCCGAGACGGCCATCCAGGCTCCTTGCGCCTGCGGCGCTCGGCGCGCTCGTCGCATGCGGATGCGCAGGGCAGGCGGGCGCTGGCGACGCGGCCACGGACTCGAACGGCGACGCGCCGGAGACGTGCGTCCCGGATCCCTCCGAGGGGATCGATCTCCTCGGCGAGTGGGGGGCGCGCGCGTGGATAAGGGTCGAGATGGTCACGAGCCCGGAGGGCGTGGTCAGGGTCTGCCCCGATCCCTTCCCGGGAATGGCCGTGCTGACGCTCATGATCGATCTCGTGGAGAAGGACGGCGACCGGATCGACTACGACTTCAGGGTCTGCGAGATGGTCTTCCCGCAGGTCAAGGCCGCGCTCGCGCCTTGCGACCTCGAGGAGTTCGTCTACGTCCAGATAGGGCTCGGGCCCGAGCTCACGGCCTACATCCCGGGACAGTCGTTCCACGGCTGGGCCGACCTGGGCGGGACCGCGCAGTGCTCGACCTACGTATCGGATTCGCTCGACATCACCTACGGGTTCATCCCCTCGATGATCGGCGGCGACGACCCCCTGCCCGGCTGGGACCTCGCCTGCACCGCTGGCACGCCGCAGGCTTGCGTGGTCGGCTGGGACGCGGTCATAGACGAGGACGCGGACGGATTCCCGGGAGTGAGCCTCCAGGTCGCAACCGAGCCGGTGGCCACGATCACGGGGCTCGCGTACACGACCTGGCGGACCAATCCCCATATGCACGGGATCGCCTGGAACAGCTCGCTGATCCAGGGCGACCTCTCCCCCACCATGGAGTACGAGGTCGTGGGCAGCGGGGCCAACCTCCAGGGCATCGGGATGGACGAGCCCACGGTGAAGAGGAACATCCCCCGCTTCCTCCTGCCTCCCACGGGCTCGACCTTCCGCATGGTCCGGGTCGACGGACAGTACGGGTCCGAGGACCTGGACGGGAACGGGGACGGAGGCGTGGACTGCGAGGAGCTGATGAACCGGATCGACGTGATCGAGTAGCCGCCGGGAGCGCTGGTGACAGCCGAGCGAAAGACCGACCTGTTCTCCGGCAGGATCCCGCTCGTCGTGGTGTCGGCCGTGGCCGCCGGCATGCTCGTGCCTCTCCTCGGCCGATCCGGGCTCTGGGACCCGTGCGAGTCGGTGGCGGCAGAGATCGCGCGCGAGGCCGCCATGGATGGATCGTGGCTGCCGCTGCGCTTCGACGGCGAGCCGGTCCACGGTCTCCCGCCGCTCTTCTTCTGGATCGAGGCCGCGGGGATGGCGATCGGCGGGAGGTCCGAGTGGGCCGTCAGGCTCCCGCTGGTCCTCATGGTCGTGCTCTTCCTGATCTCCGTGCTGCGCTCGGCCCGCAGGCTCATGGGCGGGATCGAGGGCACGATCGTGGCCCTCGCCCTCGCCACGTCCTCCTTCGTGATCGTGGCCGGCCGGCACACGAGCCCGGATCTCGCCGCGTGCATGCTGGTCACTGCCGCGCTGCTCGAGACCGCCGCGATCGTCTCGGATCCCGGCGCGTGCTCCCCGGCCGACAGGATGATGGCCAACGTGCTGCTCGCCCTGGTCCTGCCAGCGTCCGGCCTGCTGGGGCTTTTCGCGATCGCCCTCGCGATCGGGTCTGGCCTGGCCCTGGGCACGATCCCGGTCTCGTCCCTGCGGGCGCTCCTGCCGGACAGGCGCGCGGCCCTTGCCTGGATCGTCCCTCTCGCCTGGATCGTGGCCGGCACGGCTGCCTCCGGGACCGCGTTCCTTGCCGGCCTGCTCACGGTCCACCCCATGGCGGCCGGCGACTCCGAGGCGTTCCGCCGCGCCGCAGAGACCTCGTTCGTCTGGCAGATCCGGCAGGCCGGGCACATGGCCTACCCCTGGTTCATCGCGTTCCCGGCCGCAGTGCTCTGGCTGGTGTCGCGTCCCGATCCTGCGGACGTGGCAGGGCCCGGCAGCGGGCGGCACGTGCCAGCGCTGCACCTGCTCCTCGCATTCCCGGCGGCCATCGTGCTCGCGGCCGGGCTCTGGCCCGGATACATGCCCATGGACACGGCGCTCGCCTCGCTGCCGCTGGTCGTGGTCTCGGCATGGGGCCTCGGCAAGGCCAGGCGCATCGAGTCGCTGCCCGCGTGGAAGGTCCTCATGCCGCTTGGCGCGCTCCTGGTCGTGCTCGGGGCCGGCAGCCAGGGGGTCGACCTGTTCTGGAACCCGCGGCTGCTGGTCGAGATGGGAGGATACCTCGTGGACCGGGTGCATCCGGACATGGGGCCCGCCCCCAAGATCGCGGTCACGGCGCTCGCCATCGTGGTGGGCGCCTCGGCGGCGCCTGCGCTCTTCTTCAGGCGCTGGTCGTCTGCGATCCCGGCCGCGCTCGTCGCGACCGGCCTGGGCCTGGGCGTCCTCGAGATCGTCGCCGTGTTCGAGCAGGTGGAGCCGTACATGAGCGCGGGCCCGCTGGCCCGGGCTTACGCCGGCAAGGAGACGGGCCGCGACGCGCTCGTGGCGGCCGGTCTCGACCCGCAGGTCAGGGGCGGCCACGTCTTCTACTTCGAGCGGCGCATGAAGGACCTCGGATCCATCGGGAACCTGGCCGGCGCCATGAAGGAGGCGGCCGGCAAGGAGCGGCTCGTGATCGTGTCGAGCCGCGTGCGCGAGGTCTACAACGAGGTCTACGGCCTGTCCTGCGGGGTCAGGATCGTGCCTCTCAACGAGGAGCGGAGGTGGTACTCCATATCCGCCTACGACGGCCCGCCGCCCATGCCCGACTACACCTACGTGTACCAGGACGACGCGATCGGCGAGCGCATCGAGAGGCCCTTGGCCAGGATCCTGAGGAAGGGCACGGAGAAGCTCGTCACGCTGCTCGGCTGGTCGGCCTCGGCCGGCGAGCCCGGCGCGGCGGCCGGCGCCTCTGCGGGCGCAGGCGCAAAGCCGACCGGCCCGGAAGTGCGCGTGGGCCGCGGCTCGTGGCTCGACCTGCACGTCTTCTGGCGAGCGGAGAAGCCTCTCGAGGGAAGCTGGAAGGTCCTGCTCGAGGCCATCCCCATGACCCCGGGCCAGGGATCCCCCCAGATCAAGGGCCACCACAACCCAGCGTGCGGCAGGCACCCCACGTACCTCTGGAAGACCGGCGAGATCGTGGACGACCGCTACTTCCTCTTCGTCCCCCTGGACGCGAAGCCAGGCAGCTACCGCCTTCGCACCGGCCTCTACCGCGAGGCCGAGCGCATGACCGCGGACGCGGCCGCCGGCTCCCCTGCCTCCGGCAGCGTGGACCTCGGCGTGATGATCGTGGAGTGACCTCCGGGCGCGGCCGCCCGGCCTCGCCCTCCTGCTGGCAAATGCTACGTTATGCTGTAAGAAGCTAGCAGCAAGAGGAGACGATGCCCCGGTCGCAGCTCGCCACGAGGATCGACGGCAAGGTGAAGAAGGCGATGGAGGAGGTCTGCAGGGCGAGGGGCCTCAAGATCTCCCGCTTCGTGGAGGATGCCCTGCTCGACAAGCTCGAGGATCTCGAGGACATCGAGGACATCAGGAAGATCCGCCACGAGCCCACCAGGCCTCTCGAGGACATCATCCGCGAGCTGAAGCCATCTTGCATGTCGATGAGGCTGACGATCGTCATTGGCCTGTTGCTCTCGGCCTGTTCCGGATCGAGCCACGAAGAGGATGCAGGCACGGAACCCATTCCCGATGCTCTCGAAGATTCCGCTCCAATCGATCAGATCGATGACGCCTCGTACCCGGATTGCGAGCCCCAGGATCCCGACTCGGAGATCATTGCGAACCTGTCGTTTGATCTCGAACCCCCAGGGGGAGGGCATGTCGATTTCAAGAGCAACTGCTCCGTATCCGGGATAGAGGTGGATGGCCCTTCGACAACAGTCGGGCTGGACTGCGAACCAGCAGTCGGATCGATCGAGGCTCACACCTTTACGTTCACGTCATCGCCCGCCGAGCCACTGGACCTCGACGTGGGCGAAGCGGTGCAGTTGGACTACTCCTCCTGGTGGATGATGGTGGGAATCATCTCCTGGTTCATCCTCAGGGACACGACGGGCGATGTCATCCTGGCTGTCACGCACGGAGCCCTCGTTCATCCCGACCATCCAGACTGGTACGATCCCATGGACGTCTCTCTCATCGAGGGGCTCTGCCCCAAGCAATCGGGGATCTACGACTGTGCCGATATCGAGAGACAGGCCATCGATGTGGCCCTCGGGGAAGACGTGGCGAGAGTGTTCAGCGGCACCGCGAAGACTCTCGGCGACCTCCCCGGTCATGCCGTGATCGTCCCTATCGCGCTGCGCTACTTCGAGCCCTACAGGTGCACGGACCAGTGGCCCTATTTGAACGAGCTGGCAATCGTGCGACGCCCACCCTGAGACAAGGGAAGCACCTCTGTAGGGTACTGACCGACAGGGACTCGTGCTGTACGAACGCCCTGGCTACCGCGGTCCTCACGAACAGGATGCTGGCCATGTCCACGTTCCCCCGGAGGGCGTCGAACACCTGGCTGTCGTCGATGGGCGTGCATGTTGTTCTCCTTGGGGCGCTGAGCGCCCCGGCCTGGTTGTTGGGGGTTGGGGGAGGATCAGGGAGCCTCTACCTGTGCTAGGATGCGGTCAGGTAGGAAACCATGAGGGGCATATTCCTCCTCGCGTCGTTCGCCTTGGTCGCCTGCGGTGGCAATGGCAGTGTTGTCGGCCCGGACGACACATCCATGGACGAGTCGGTGGACATGACGGATACACAGAGCGATACTTCGTCAGACCCGATTCCCGATACGCACCTCGATTCACCGAGCGACGTCGTTGCAGACACACATCTTGATCCGACCGAGGACCCGGCCATCGACACATCGACCGACGAGATCGAAGAAGATGATCCCGCGTGTGAATGCTCGGGAATCAATGAATGCTGCGACGGGTGCACGCAGATAAACGGATGTTGGCTTGATCCGACCACGGGAATCCTGTGGGAGGACCCACCTATGGGCGGGGGATACAATTCTTGGGACTCTGCGATAGCCTACTGTGCAGCGCTGACTCTTGCAGGGCACGAAACAGGCGAGTGGAGAATGCCAACGATATCGGAACTACGAACCTTTGTACGTGGATGTCCTAGTATCGAGACCGGTGGCTCGTGTGGCCTGACGGACACATGCATTGAGGGATCATGCTTATTCGACTGCCCGGGCTGCTGCTGTGATGGACCTGGCATGGGTGGTTGCTACTGGGATCCTGCTGTCGATGGTTTGTGTACGAATTACTGGTCATCCTCGGCACCTTCCGTCCCACCAGATTTAGCGTGGACTTTAAACTATCTAGGATGCCAGCCATGGGCACGAGGCAAAGCCAGCAGTAGCTTCGTCCGTTGTATACATGTGCCATAGGCCCTTTTCTGCCGTCTACCCCCTCACCGGCATCACCACCACCTCGCATCCCGGCTCGTCCGATGACCAGAGCGTGGCATCCAGTGTCCCGCCCATGTGCGCGGATCTCGTCGGCATCGAACTTGATGTGGATCCCGTTGGTCTTGGGGTCACGCGTTCTTCCACGGCGGGAACTCGGCATCCGGGAGCCTGACCCACAACTCCTGCTTGATGATGCTTTCCGCACTCCTATAAACACGAACGAAAGCTATCGGAATCTGTTTCTCTGAAAACATGGCAAGTCAGCATGCCAGAACAGCAAAGAACGGTCACGAACAGCAGGTCCCCGGCCGCCGTGAGCGCGATGGCTGTGCGCGGGTTGCGCATCGTTCAGAAGCCCACCTCCCGAAGGAAGACCGGCATCAGTCGAGGAGCAAGGCGTGCGTCAGGACTGCGGTCACCAGGACCAGGACGACCGATGCCGCCACCGCGAGCTCGGCCGGGAACGCCCTGGGCCTCGCGACGCTGGTCCTCACGTACCGCAGCAGGGCACGCCAGTTGTAGACGAGGTGTCCCGCGATGGCGATGACGAAGAGCAGGCCGAGCATGTTGTGAACGGACATCCACGCGTGGCTCGTCAGGCCCCAGATGGTTGCACGCTCGCCGGCTTTCGAGACGAAGTGCAGGGAGACGCCTGCCACGGGAAGGCCTGCGAGCGAGATGGCGGCCAGGAGGGTCATGAACGCCCTCGCGCTGAAACTAAGAGCCAGATAGAGGCGCGGGACCCGGAGGCAGGGTCGAGCACGACGA
>CAZGVR010000177.1:2111-7906 GCA_964528945.1 uncultured Myxococcales bacterium | reverse complement strand
CCTGGATCCTGAAGATCGTGTACCTCCTGGAGATGTGGGCAGGACGCCTGGAGTTCACGAGCCTGTTCGCGCTCGCGGGCTACCTGCTCACCTTCCTCGGGAGGCGGTGAACCGCATGTCGAGAACGAGGCGCATCGCATTCCTCCTGGTCGCAGGCGTCACGCTCGCCATGTCGGCGATCCACTGGCGCTCCTCCGCGGGCCAGGGCGGGCGACCCGCGCCTGCGACGCCCGGAGCCGCCCCCACGCTGGCGGACATCGACGGCCCTCCGGAGGTCGCGTCGAGCACCTCGCTGATCGAGGACAGCCGCGCATGGGACGGCCACGGAGCGGCATTCACGGGCGAGGCGATCGGCGAATCGATGAGTCGCGGCTCCATGTCGTGGATCCACCTCAACGACGACGCGTACGTGGAGAAGTCGATCCGGGAGGGGGCAGTGCTCGGCGGGACCAACAGCGGCATGGCCGTCTGGACGCCCTCGGGCATGGCCCGGCGGATCCGCCACTTCGGCGGCTACGGCTGCCAGGGGGACATCGTGAAGGTCACGGGAGTGTTCCATGCCGCGTGCAGGGAGCACGGCGGAGACATGGACATCCACGCCTCGCGGCTCGAGATCGTGAGACCCGGCCGCCGGATCCGCGAGCCGTTCCATGCCGGCCGCCTGATCGCCTGCTTCGGCGCGATCCTCCTGACCGGGCTGCTCTTCCTCTCCGGACGGGCCACCCGTTCTCGATCCACCGGACCCCTGACGCTGGCACCCGGCCCTCGGAAGTGATAGCAAGGTGTCGATTGCCATGCCGGAATCCGAGCGCATCCTCGTCTGCGTTGGAGCGAGCCCCTCGTCTTCCAGGATCGTCAGCGGCGCGTGCAGGATGGCCGGCGGGTTGGGCGCCGGCTGGGTCGCCGCCTACGTCGATGCGCCGGACGCCTACCCCATGTCCAGGGAGGACCGCGACCGGCTCCAGTCCCACCTGAGGCTTGCCGAATCCCTGGGAGGGGACGTCGTCCGCCTGGTCGGCAGGCGGGTGAGCGAGGAGATCCTGCGATACGCACGCGAGCACGGCGTGACCCGCATCGTCATAGGAAAGCCCACGCACTCGCCGGTGCGCGACATCCTCGGCGGCTCGCTCGTGAACCAGCTCGTGCGCGGCAGCGGCGGCATCGAGGTCCATTTCATCGCCGGCGAGGACGTCGCACCACCGCCGGGCTCGCACCGGCGGCCCTCGGGCCGCGTCGACTGGTCAGGGTTCGCCCTGGCAGCCGTCCTCGTCACGGCGGCGACGGGCCTTGCATGGCTCCTCCGGACGTACCTGTCGCAGACGGACGTGGTCATGGTCTACCTGCTCACGATCATGATCGTGGCATTCCGGTCCGGGTGGGGCCCGTCCGCGACGGCCGCCGCCCTGGCGGTGGCTGCGTACGACTTCTTCTTCGTACCCCCGTACCTGACCTTCAGCGTGGAGCAGTCGAGGCACCTGCTCACGTTCGCCATGATGTTCGCCGTCGGCCTCGCGATCAGCAGCCTCGCGTCCCGGCTCAGGCGGCAGGGTCGCGACGCTCGTTCGAGGGAGGAGCGCACCGCGGCCCTCTACTCGCTCACACGGGAGCTTGCGGCCCAGGTCGACCTGGATGGAGCCGCACACGCGGTCGCAAGGCATTCGGCGGAAGTGTTCGGCGGAGAGGCGACGGTGCTGGGCAGGGACGGGAACGGGGCCGTCGTCGTCGAGGGGCGGAGCCGACCCTCGGCGGATCTGACCGTCGAGGAGATGGCCATGGCCCGCCGTGCGCTCGAGTGCGGCCTCCCCGCCGGCACGGGAACGGAGACCATGTCCGATGCAGGAGTGCTCTGCGTCCCCATCCCGGCGGAATCGTCGGCCACCGACGTCCTGGCCCTCAGGTTCACTTCCAGAGACAAGCTCGACATGGAGGGACGGCGGTTCCTGGATGCTTTCCTCAGGCAGGCGGCCGTGTCCTTCGGGCGGGCGCGGTTGGCCGAGGAGGCCAGGAGGGCGTCGCTCAAGGCTCGCGAGGAGGAGATGCGAAGCACCCTGCTCACCTCGGTGTCCCACGACCTCCGTACCCCGCTAGCCGCGATCACCGGAGCTGGCACGGCCCTGCGCGACGACGACGGCAGGCTCGGACCGGCACAGAAGACCGAGATGGTGGAGGCCGTCTGCATCGAGGCGGAGAGGATGGAGCGTCTCGTATCGAACATCCTGGACATGGTCAGGCTCGAGGCGGGAGGGATCGTGCCTCGACGCGAATGGGTCCCGCTGGAGGAGATCGTGGGCTCGGCCCTCGTCAGGCTCGAAGCCAGGATCGGGAGTCGCGAGACGAGGCTGGATCTCCCGAGGGAGCTCACCATGGTCCACGTGGACCCGGTGCTCCTCGAGCAGGTCGTGGTCAACCTGGTGGAGAATGCCCTCAAGTACGCGCCGACGCCGAGCCCGGTGGAGATCGGCGCGCGGGTCGGTGCCGGCTCCTGGGTGATGGAGGTCGCGGACCGTGGTCCGGGCCTCCCCCGAGGCGAGGAGGACAGGGTGTTCGAGAAGTTCTACCGCGGCCCCGGCATGAGGGGAGGCGGCGTCGGGCTCGGGCTGGCGATCTGCCGCGGGATCGTGGAGGCTCACGGTGGATCGATACGCGCCTCGGTCAGGGACGGCGGCGGAACGGTCTTCAGGATGGAGTTGCCGCTCCCTGCGGAACTTCCGAGCGTGGAGCCGTTGGCGCACCAGGGATCGATCTCCCCGGAGATGGAGCAATGACCGAGCCCATGACCGTCGTCCTCGTGATCGAGGACGAGGTCCAGATGAGAAGGTTCCTGCGGACCGCACTGGTCGCCCGGGATTACCGGGTGGTGGAGGCGGAGAGCGTCCGAGAAGCGCTGGAGGCGGCCACGACCCGCAGACCCGAGGTGATCCTGCTCGACCTCGGGCTGCCGGACGGGGACGGGATCGAGCTGACGCGAACGATAAGGGAGTGGAGCAGGGTCCCGATAATCGTCATCCCGGCGCGAGGACGCGAGGACGACAAGGTCGCGGCGCTGGACGCAGGGGCGGACGACTACCTGACCAAGCCGTTCGGCGTGGGCGAGTTGCTCGCGAGGATGCGCGTAGCCCTGAGGCATGCGTCCGCGTCCGCGGACGGCGCGAACGAGTCGCCGATAGCGGTAGGGCCTCTCCGGATGGACCAGGAGCGCCGCGAGGTGAAGGTCTCCGGGGCCCTGGTCCATCTCACGCCGATCGAGTACCGGCTGCTCCTCCTGCTCGCCAGGAACGCTGGGAAGGTGCTGACGCACCGCCAGATCCTCAAGGAGGTATGGGGCCCGCCCTACGCATCGGAGACCCACTACCTCCGCGTCTTCATGGCCCAGCTCAGGCGGAAGATCGAGGCCGACCCTGCCAGGCCGCGGCTAATCGTCACCGAACCTGGAGTCGGGTACAGGATGAAGGACTGAGTGCATTCTCACGCCACGGCGGTTTAGTGGTTGACAGCACGCCCGGCTCATCGTGTTATGCTCTGGGTCCGCAGGCCGTTGGGGGCGACCGCAAGGGCAAGGAGGTCCAGCGTGAAGGCGAAGATCGAGCAGGCTCCGAGGCCGCCCAGGATCGACATCCACGGGTCCAAGGAGGCGAGGGATGTCATCGGCAGGTCCGGTCCCTACGACGCCGTGGTGGTGGTCACGCCCATCCCGCCCGTGGATCGCGGCCTGATCGTGACCGGCGCCATGCCCGGCGCGTGGAAGACGATCGAGCGGCTCGTGAACTCGGACCAGTCAGTGTCCTCCGGGGATGCAGCGGCCGTGCTCCTTCCATCCGACGGGATCGCGGGCGGCAGGCTCGTGATGGCCTCGACCGGCAAGCTGGACCGGTTCACGGACGACGTTAGGAGGTACGCGGAGGCCGGCGAGGCCGGCATGAAGAAGGCGGTGAAGGCCGGGGCGGTCAGGCCGCTCCTGGTGGTGGACGTGCCGGCAGGCGACGCGAGGTACGGCAGGGCCGTGGAGGCCGCGCTAATGGGCGCGCTCGGATCGCTTTGGCGATCGGTCGAGGCCAGGATCGCGAAGCCCGGCGACGCGTCCAAGGTGAAGGCCGTGGGCCTGGTCGCGGCCGGCGAGGGCCTCGCGGCCCGGGTCGAGCGCGCGGTCGCGTTCGAGGAGGCCCGCACCCTGTCGAGGGACCTGGGCGGCACCCAGGCCGAGATCATGACGCCCGAGGCGTTCGCCTCGCACGTGGAGGCGGCTTTCCCGAAGGGGCCGGTGAAGGTGTCGGTCGAGAGGTCGGCGGCCGCGCTCGGGAAGGCGTACCCGCTCCTCATGGCGGTCGCGCGCGGATCGCTGCACGTCGACAGGTTCCGGCCCAGGGTGGTCAGGCTCCAGTACGACCCGCCGGGCGGCAAGCACGAGTACACGCTCTACCTCGTGGGCAAGGGCGTGACCTACGACACGGGCGGGCACGACCTCAAGGTGGGCGGCGGCATGGCCGGCATGTCCAGGGACAAGTGCGGGGCAGCGGCCGTGGCAGGGATCATGAAGGTGGCGGCGCGGCTCAGGCCCGAGGGCGTGCGCATAGTCGGGTTCCTGGGCCTGGTCCGCAACTCGGTGGACGCGGAGGGTTACGCGACCGACGAGGTGCTCACGGGCCGCGCCGGGATACGGGTGCGAGTGGGCAACACGGACGCCGAGGGCAGGCTGGTGCTCGCGGACCTGCTCGCCCGGGCCGGGGAGGAGGCCGTGCGGGCCAGGCGGCCGGTGCTCGCCACGCTGGCCACGCTCACGGGCCACGCGGAGCGCGCGGTCGGGCCGTACCCCATCGCGGTCGAGAACGGGCCGGCGCGGGCGCTCGGCCTGGCGTCGCTGCTCCAGGGCGCGGGCGACGAGTGGGGCGAGCCGTTCGAGGTGTCGAGGCTCAGGCGCGAGGACTACGAGTGCATCAAGGCCAAGACCGACGGCGAGGACGTGCTCACGATCGCGGCCAAGAGCTCGATCGCCACGCCGCGCGGGCACCAGTACCCGCTGGCGTTCCTGCAGATCGCGTCCGGGATCGAGAAGCACAACGAGGACCACGCGGACGCCGCCCTGCCCTACGTGCACCTGGACATCGCGGGATCCGCGGTCAGGGGCAACGACTGGGCATTCGGCCTGCCGACAGGGTCCCCGGTCGTGCCCGTGTACGAGGCGTTCGCGGCCGGCATGGGCTGGCCGCGGGACTGACGCGCGGCTGCCGCCCACCCTCCTCCCCTCGACATTTCCGGCGGGCCGCGTAGACTGCGGCACCCATGCCCATGATCGATCCGGACAGGCTCGCGAGGATCAAGCTCGAGGAGGAGGCCTCCATAGAGGCGGCCATCGAGCGCGATCACCAGCGCGGGATCAGGAAGACCATCCGCGAGATCGAGGACTACTTCACGGAGATGGACTACGAGGAGATGGTCCGCGAGGAGAACCAGGACCAGGAGGAGGCCGAGACCGCCCGGTACGAGCGGCAGGTGGCGCTCGCCCAGGGGATCATCGTCTCGCGCGAGACCTCGGCCCACCTCTTCGACCTGGTCGAGCGCGCCATGAGGAACATCGGCATGACCCGGCCAGGCGGCCTCACCATCAACGTGAAGCGCGTGTTCGACCGGGCGGGCGAGGACCTGTACAACGCCTTCTGCGTGCACGCGGGCGACTCGGTCTTCATCTCGTTCACGCCCATGCTGCTCAACGTGCTCGACGACACCGAGATCCTCGACGTCATCGGGCACGAGCTGGGGCACGCGGCCTCGCGCACGCCGCGCTACCTCGAGGACTACTA
>CAZGVR010000177.1:0-2101 GCA_964528945.1 uncultured Myxococcales bacterium | reverse complement strand
GGGCAGGTGGGTGGACGGGCTGCTCGACATAGACCCGGACATACCGGACCGCGAGCTCGAGCGGCTCCGCTCGGACGTGCAGGAGATCCTGGACGCGTCGTTCGACCACGAGGTGGACGCCCGCATCGTCAGGCTGATGCGGCTCAAGGAGATGGCGAGCGACCGGTTCGGCCTGCTCGCGGCGAGATCGCTCGAGAAGTCCTGCTCGTCGCTCATGCGGCAGGAGACCCTGGGGCTGGACGCGAGGTTCTTCGACTACGACTACCGCCACCTCATCAGGCAGCTGGACGAGCTGGGACAGATGAGGAAGGACCCTGCCACGCGCTGGCTCTTCGACGCCACGCACCCGGTGCTGCCCGCGCGGGTCGCAGCGCTCGAGGTGTTCGGCAGGACCGAGCGGTACTTCTCGCTCCTGAACGGCGACGCGGAGCCGCGGCCGCACGGGCTGCTGGACGGGGCGGCCGAGATGGCGGCGCTCGGGGAGATCCTGGCCAAGAGCGAGCTGATCCCGACCGGCGAGGACCTGGCAGAGGTCAAGCTCGTTGCGTGCGTGATCCACAGGATCCTGAAGGGCGACAGGCACAGGCCCGAGGCCACGGAGCGCATGGTCAGGCGGCTGGTGTGGGAGTTCTACAGGGACTTCTACGCGTCCGTGCCGGCCGAGGTGTTCGAGATCGACTTCAAGCGCAGCGCGGCCCTGGTCAAGGACCTGGGCAAGGCCGCGTCGGGGAAGCCGCTCAAGGACAGTAAGGGCATGGTGCGGGACCTGGTCGCCTACCTCAAGGACCGGCACCTGATGAGCCACGATGCCAGGGACCAGGTCGTGGCGCTCGCCATGTCCATGGGCCTGCCGAGGGCGGTTGCAGTGACCTACCTGAAGAGGGCGGGCGCGTGGCGGAGGTTCGGAAGGACCAGGTAGGCTTTTGGACCCGGAGTTGGCTAGCGGGGGTGGATCGTGGGGGTCTTTTCGGCCGTTTTCAGAGCAATTGTCGCAGATTTTCCGCTGATGGGCCGCTTTCCACGGTGCATTACGATTCCTACGCTTCGGCACGGCCAATCGCGGCGGGCCTCGGGAAGGATTCGAGCTGTGAGAGTCGCGGATTCCACATTCCAAGCGATCCGCGACCAGATGATGGACGATCGGGGCTCAGCGGTCGAAGGTAAAGGGACAGTGCGTCAGAGTCCCCGTCCCTGGGAGAAGTCGGGTTTGATTGGGCCACAATCGAAAGATATTCCAGGATTGCGGACTGAGACCATGCTGGACCGGAAGGACCGGTTGGACACGGCACGCCAACAGCCGAGACAGAGACGGAAATAGCGATTGACAGTACCTGCTACGACCGATATCGTCCTTGTCAACAGGAAGTCGAAGGATTGCCTCGCTCTATCCAGCTTGGATTGCGTATGGTCCCGGAGTTGGCCGATCTCCTCGATCGGTTCGCTCATGACGCCACGGATACCCTGAGGTCCAGCTTCCCGGGGATTGTTCTCGGCCGCGGGGATGCAGTGAGGATCCTCATCACTGAAGGGCTTGCCAAACGAGGATACGATGTCTCAGCGGTACTGGAGGCCGAAGGCCCGGACATCGATGAGGGATCCGCTCGCAATATGGACGTCAGTCAGCTGGACTTGCGGTTGGGTACGGGAGAGAACGGGGAGACATCTCGCCGTATTGCAATCGAGTACGATCTCGGGTCTGGTCGTTACAGCCAATCCGAGATAGCCCGTAGGTACGGGTGCTCACGCCAGAACGTGTCCCAGGTGAAGAGGAGAATGTCCACCGGGGCCAGAGCGAGTTCGGGAAAGAAGACGACCGGTCCAAGGCGAAACCGCAGTCCGGAGGACACGGCGCGTGGCTGAGAAACGATACGAGAGAACCATGACCAAGACGCTGCCGAAGAACAACGGTAAAAAGCAGACGCTGTTGTTCACCGCGAGAGCGGAAGATCGCCGACGTGAGACTCGAGGTGCGACTATGAAGGTAGTCGGGTTGTTCGCCGGCATCGGGGGGATCGAACTCGGGTTGCACCGCGCGGGTCATGAGACGATTCCAGACCTCCTGACATGAGGGTCATAAAGGTACGGGAATACAGGTAGTAGG
>CAZGVR010000176.1:0-7917 GCA_964528945.1 uncultured Myxococcales bacterium | reverse complement strand
AGATCCGGATACATTACCTTCCAGGCGCCGGGGAAGCCCGGGCGCAAGGTGGGGGTTCCCGCGCGCGTTTCCCGGTGATACGGAGCCAGAGGATGCCGAGGGGCGCGCGAGCGGCCGCGACCCGAGCCTGGACACGCCCCGGTGTCACACATCCAGATGCCGGGGGGAGAGGGCCGTGGCTCGATACCTGGAGGATTGCGATCTGCAAAGGAACTCGGGAGGACAGCTGGGCGGAGCTCCGGGCATCAGAGGGTCCCACCGCGGGTGGGATGCCCGGGGGGGGAGGCCCGGGTTGGAGGCCCGGGTTGAAAAGGGGGACAATCAGAGGGACTGTTCCGAGGAAATGCGTAGTGTGTTTTCGTCGGCGTTTTCGGCCGCGTTATGGGTTTCGGCGCCTTTGTATGGCTCTTTGCCCGGGGTATCGCGATTCTCGAGCCCACACATGGGCCAACCGGGGTGGGCCTCCCGTCGGCAGCGAGGATGCCCCGGCCGGCAGCCGATTGAACCCCTGGTGGGCTTGCTGTACTATTTTCACGATTTCGTACCCCCGTTGAGGGGGTTGTCGAAGGAGGGCAAATGGGTCGCATCGTCAAGGTTCCATCTGGACCTGGATCGGTGGTCGGGAGGGGCGCGCTCGGGATGGCGCTAGCGCTTGCGGCATCGGCGAGGGGGTGCGCCGACAGCGAGCCTCCCGAGTGCGGGAACGGGAAGGTGGAGTACGTCGAGGCGTGCGACGACGGGAACGCGATCGACTGGGACGCGTGCAGGAACGACTGTACGCGGGCCCGGTGCGGTGACGGAGTGGTATGGGAGGGCGGCGCGTGCGGGGAGGGGGGCAGCCTGGCCGGGGGGGGCGGCGGTCGCGTGCTGGACGGGGTCGAGGCGTGCGACGACGGGAACGAAGTCGAGACGGACGCCTGCCTGAACGACTGCAGGAGCGCGACCTGCGGGGACGGGATCGTCCGACTGGGGTTCGAGCAGTGCGACGGGGGCGCGGAACGGCCGTGCACGTCCGCGTGCGGATCCGGGGGCACGGAGCGATGTACATCCTGCGTATGGGTCTGCGTCCCGCCAGAGGAGATCTGCAACGGGAGCGACGACGACTGCGACGGGGAGCGCGACGAGGGCTTCCCGTGCGTGCGCGGGGACCCGGTGGACTGCACGACCTCGTGCGGCAGCGCGGGCTGGGCCTGGTGCCCGGACTCGTGCGAGCTTCCGGGCACGGCCGGGTGCATGGTGCCCGAGGAGCGGTGCAACTCGGGGGACGACGACTGCGACGGGTCCATCGACGAGGGGTGCGATTGTGCGAGCGGATGGGAGATCATGGACTCGGGCACAACGGATCCGCTCTGGTCCGTATGGGGGAGCGGGCCAGAGGACGTGTTCGTTGTGGGCTACAGGGGCACGATCCTGCACTTCGGGGGTGTGTACTGGACGCGGATGTTCTCCGGTACCACCGAGACGCTGGGCGGCGTATGGGGCACCGGGGCCGGCGACGTGTACGCCGTGGGCAGCGACGGCCTCATTCTCCACTATAACAGCGCTGCCTGGTCTGCGATGGACTCCGGGACGGAAGAGAGCCTGGACGCCGTCTGGGGCAGCGGGCCCGCGAACGTCTACGCCTCGGGCAGCGAGGGGACCATCCTGCGGGGCGACGGTGAGTCGTGGATCCATATCTACTCCGGGACCAACGCGCAACTGGGTTCGATCAGCGGAAGCAGCGACGAGGACGTGTACTTCGTGGGCAGGGCGCCGCTTGCGGACGCCACGATAATCCACTTCAACGGCAGCCACTGGGGCACCATCGACACGGGGGTATCGCAGTACATGGGCGGCATCTGGTCCGTCGCGCACGACGAGGCGTATGCCGTGGGCGACTGGGGCACGATGTTCCACGTCGAGAGCCTGACCGCCACGCAGGTGACCGCGCCCACCACATACGACATGAACGCCATCTGGGGCACCGGGCCGGACCGGTTCTTCGTCGGCGGCATCATGGGCAGGCTGTACCTGTGGAACGGAACGACCTGGCGCCAGGAGAGCACGGGCACGACCGACTCGTTCACGCAGATCTGGGGGACCGGGCCGGAGAACGTGTTCGCGATAGGGACGGACGGCACGATCATCCACCGTTGCGGGACCGGCTGGTAGGGGGCAAGGCGATGTGACCGTTCGCGACGACGAGCATGCGACAGTGGTCTAGTGCAGACCGACAGGGCTCGCCCGCGGCATCGAGGAACCCAGGAGTTTGATTGGGGCGATGGTTGGAAGATATAATATATTATCCAGACTGTCCAGCGTTCGACAGTCCGAGAGCCAAGGAACCGGATTGCGCGTTCAGCATGGCTGCCTGGCCGTGGCAAAGCGCAGGGCGGGGTTGTCGCTGCCTGAGCCCGTCAACGGGGCTGAGCCATATAAACGGGGTTGAGCACATAATCGGGGCTGACATAAACGGGATTGAGCCTTGACATGGGCATGGCTGTTGCCCTATGTTGCGACGTCCGTTAGCACCCCCCTGACAGCCAGGAGAGTGAAATGGCGCGAGTCACCGTAGAGGATTGCCTGGAGATGGTGGACAACCGCTTCGCCCTGGTGATAGTCGCTGCAAAGCGCACGCGGCAGCTCCTGAACGGCGCCCAGCCGCTCGTGGACGGCAAGAACAAGCCGGCTGTCATGGCCCTGCGCGAGATAGCCGACGGCCGCGTCTCGCTGGTGAAGCCGGTCAGGGAACTCATCTAGGAATCCGTGGAGAAGGCCTGAGCCCCGGCGCACGCTAGGGCGGCGTGCAGCGCGCTGCAGTGCCCAGATCCGTGCACGGGCCCATGCCGTAGTCCGAGCACGCGAGGTCCGTGATCCAGCCGTCCATGCAGAACGTGACCGTATCGCCAGAGCAGGACTCGTCCACGCTCGTGCCGAACAGGGGATCGGCGGTGCACTCGCTTCCCGAGGGCACGCAGCCCGCAACCCCGCCCCGGTCTCCGCACGTCCAGCGCTCGACAACGGCGTTGCAGTCCACGCTCGCGATCGACCCGTCGATGCAGCCGACGATGAGGTCGCCGTCGCACGCGCGGGGATCCGAGGCCTCGGTGCACGGCGCCCCGCCGCCCGCGCATGTCCCGGGCATGGGGAGATCCCGCACGCAGCGCAGGCCGGCAGCGTCGCACTGCGCGAGCACGATGACGCCCATCTGGCAGGCCACGAGCGTGTCCCCGTGGCAGTCGGATCGGAACGTCGAGGCGTCGCACGCGCCCAGCCCGCACACGGCAGTGCCCTCGGCGTCGAGGAAGCACGAGAGACCGATGTTCGCGCAGTCCACGACCAGGTCCACACCGCTGAACCTCGAGCACTGGCGGAAGACCGTGCCCTCGCACCTGTCCGGCGTGACGAGCGGCTCGCAGGCAGTGGGGCCCTCGCCGTTCGTGAGGCAATCCGTGATCGAGTTGCAGTCCGGGGAGGCAGACGCCACGCAGCCGGCCACCCACCCCAGGGTGATCCCGATCTCGCGGCCCGTGATGTTCGCGAACGAGGCAGTGCACGTCCCGAGCTGGCCCGGGTGGGAGGAGCAGGTGCGCGTCCTCACGCACGAGGCCACGTGCGTGTCCTTGTCGAAGAGCGGCAGGTCCGGGATATCACCGTCCCAGAAGGTCCACTCGGAAGGCACGTCCGACCCGGCGTCGGCCTCGACGCCCGTATCAGACCAGGGGTCAGCCTCGACGCCCGTATCCCCGCCCGGGTCCGGGTCGTGGGCGGCGTCCCCGTCCTCCATGGAGTCCTCGGGGCTTCCGGTCGCGTCGTCTGCGAGCGCGTCCTCGATGCCATGCCGGCCATTGCATGCGGAAAGGAGCAGTGCGAGGGATGGGAGGCATACGAGGACCGAGACGCGTGCGAGGGCCGGGACGCGTGCGAGGGCCGGGACGCGTGCGAGGGATGGGACCAGGGCAAGCACGCCACCCCAGGTGAAAGCCGATCTACCGAGGAAGCACAAGGGGTGCGAGGAGGGGGACTTGAACCCCCATGGAGTAATCCTCCACTAGGCCCTCAACCTAGCGCGTCTACCAGTTCCGCCATCCTCGCATGTCAAGGCGGCGCACAGCGGGTGCATATATAACGGCGCCAGGGCCGCAGTCAACAAGAGAAACTCCGGATCCGGGCCATTGACAACGGGGCGATCCGGCACCAACAGTTCACGAGTGATGTGGGACCGCTTGAAGAGGGTCCACCCCATGTGGTGGCTCGCCATATTCCTCATCGCCATCAACGTCCTGTGGCTCGGCCCGACCTTCCTGGGCCGCGGGGCGCTCGAGGAGGGCGAGCAGGCGCCGGCGTTCGCGCTCCCCAGGGTGGACGACCCGGAGGCCGTGGTCTCCCTCGGGTCGCTCGAGGGGTCGACCGTGCTCCTGGTCTTCTGGGCAACGTGGTGCGACTCGTGCGTGGCGGAGATCCCGGTGATCGCCCGGATCGAGCGCAAGTACAGGGACAAGGGGCTCGCGGTCGTGGGCATGAACCTGGAGCCCGAGAGCCGCGCGAGCGTGGCCGCGTTCCTGCGCGCGCGCGGGGTGAAGTACGCGAACGTCAGCGTCGACGACGCGACGTCCTCGCTCTACAGGGTGAACCTCCTGCCCGCCCTCTACCTCGTGGACGGCAAGGGCAGGATCTGCAGGGGCTTCACGGGCAGGGTAGGCCCCAGGCGGCTCGAGTCGGCCGTGGAGAAGTGCATCGCAGGCGGGGATCCCGGCTCCTAGTAGAGATCCATGGCCGAGAAGGCCACGAGCCTGGCCACGCGCAGGAGGATCGAGAGGACCAGCGCGGATCCCAGGGCGGCCGCCGCCAGCTTCGGCTTGGCGTGTCCGGGCACCCCAATGACGAGATCCATGGCCCTCACATACAGGTAGGACGTGTATCCCATGCCCAAGGCCAGCCACAGCCACCCGAGCGCAGGGACAGGGACCAGGTTGAGGCAGGACCCGAGCCAGAGTCCGGCCGACGAGTAGAGCGCAGCAACCGCTCCCATGGAGGAACGCACCGCGTCGAACCTGCGGGCGGCCAGGGCAGAGGCCACTGCGAACGCCGCCACCGGGCCGGCCTCGACGAGGACGTGGAACGCAAGCTCGATGAGGGTGCTCTTCTCTCCGTACCTGAGCAGGATCCCGAACAGGCCGAGCAGGATGGCGAGCAGCAGCCCCATGACCGAGAAGGGGAAGACGGCCTCGGACAGGGAAGGCTTCTCCGCGACCACGAGGTTCCACTCCTCCTCGGGCCGGGCGAGCAGCCCGAGCCACCTCTTGAGGGCGGCAACCAGTTCTTCCATTCCCACGGGAAAAGCATCCTAACCCTCGCAACCAGCCGGGGTCAAATGGCTTTTGCGGACAGGGCTCCAGGGATCGGCCGCACCGTGGTCGACACGATATGGGTTGACGTTACGGGATGTTCCCATACAATACGGGAGATGTATTCCATCGAGCCTCGGGGGGGTCAGGGGGTGACCGCAACCCGATCCGCTGAGGTCGTCGAGGTCGAGGCAGCTGGCCGATTGGGAGAGGAGTGCCGATGGCGTCGGAACTGAGAACCGTCGTGGAGATGAGGAGGCCTTTCAAGGTAGGCGAGAACGTGGTGTGCCCGGCCCACGGGGTGGGCGAGGTGGTCGGGATCGAGGAGATCAACATCTCGGGCGCGGAACAGCTCTTCTACGTGATCTCCATAGTCGAGACCGGGATACGCGTGTTCGTGCCGACCCATGGATCGTGCACGATCGGCCTGAGGAACGTGATATCCGAGACCGAGGCCAGGAAGGTGTTCAGGATACTGCGGTCCAAGGAGATCGCGGTCCAGGACAGGCCCTGGAGCAAGCGCTGCAAGCGCTACTCGCAGATGCTGAAGACGGGATCGCCCTACGACGTGGCCCAGGTCTTGAGGGATCTGCTCAGGCTGAAGAGGGGCAAGGAGCTGAGCTTCGCGGAGAGGCGGCTGCTCAACACGGCCCGTACCCTGCTCGTGAAGGAGCTTGCGCTCGCGAGGTCCACGACCGAAACACTGATCTCGCAGCAGATCGACCGCATCTTCAGGGCAAAAGCCGATCAGGCCACTGCCTGAGGAGGTGTCCATTGACCAGCAGAACGACCCCAAGCCGCACGGGGAGCCGTGCGATGGTCCTCGCATTCGCGCTTGCCGCCGTGGCGGCGCCGCTCGATTCCGGTGGAACCGTCCTCCTGAAGCTCGACCTCGAGAAGATGAGCAGGGAGGCGTCGATGGTGGTCCAGGGCCACGTGGCCTGGGACTACTCGGCCGTGAAGAACGGCGAGGGCGAGATCTACACGTACACGGGCATCGAGGTCACGAGGTGCGTGGCCGGGGATTGCCCGGAGACGGTGACCCTGAAGCACAAGGGCGGGACCGTGGGCGAGCTCACGCTGTACATCTCGGGCATGCCCAGGTTCGAGCCGGGGCAGGAGGTGCTGCTCTTCCTGCGGGCCGATCCCGAGGGAGAGGCCGGGTACCACTCGGTCCTCGGCATGGCGCAGGGTCACTTCCTGATCCAGAAGAGCCAGAAGACCGGCAAGAAGACCGCGGTGCAGCAGCTGGGCAAGGTGGGGCTCGCGCAGGCCGACTCGACCGGCAGCATCGTGCCCGTGGGCGGCGTGCAGCCGATCGCCATGGAGATCGAGACGCTCGTGTCCAAGATCAAGGCGGCGCGCGCGGCAGCGGCGGCCACCGGAGGTGGCAAGTGAGGAGCATCCGCGCGCGAGCGGGGGCCCTGGTCCTCACCGCGGTCGCGTCCTGGGCCGGGCCTGCGGCCGCGTGGGTCGACCTGGACGGCAACACGTCCCCGCCCTACCCGATCTGGACGTCTCTTCCGGTCCCGTACTACCTGAACCAGGCGGGCTCGGTCGACCTCGGCGGCTTCGACCCCACGCTGGTGGTCATGCAGGCATCGTTCGGATCCTGGGAGGCGCCGGCGTGCACGTCGTGGGCCGTGAACTACATGGGCCCGACCACGCGCGGGTGCTCCAGCGGCGACGGCTACCACGTGCTCAAGTGGACCGAGAGCGGGTGGGGCTACGAGAACTACGCGATCGGCGTGACCTCCATGTCCTTCTGGAGCGGGTCCTCGTTCGCGGATGCGGACATAGACTTCAACGGGCAGTACTTCACGTGGAACACGTCCGGGGGAGGCGGCTCGAGCGTGGACACGCAGTCCATCGCCACGCACGAGATGGGCCACTTCCTGGGGCTCGGGGATCTCTACGACGGGACGAGCTGCGGGTACGACCCGAAGACCATGTGCGGCATGTACGACGGCGGGACGGCCACGCGGTCGCTCCACGCCGACGACATCGCCGGGCTGTGCACGCTCTACCCGTCGGGCACCACGCTCGAGTGCACCACGGCCGCGGACTGCGATCCCGGCGAGGACTGCGTGGACAACGTCTGCGTGGCCACGACGCCGGGGCTCGGCCTGTGCGAGCCGTGCACCACGAACGAGGAGTGCGGCGGCCCGGAGGACCTCTGCCTCGGCGGGATGCCGGGCGGCTCCTACTGCGGGACCGCGTGCGCCGCGCCGGCCGACTGCCCTGCCGGCTACCAGTGCTTCGCGGTCTCGAGCACCGTCCACCAGTGCGTGCCCGACGACTTCGACTGCGCCGGCGATCCGCCCGTGCCGGACTGCACCACGAGCGACGACTGCCCGCCCGGGGAGATATGCCAGGCCGGCACGTGCGTGCCCGACACGTCGCCCCACCTCCCGATGTGCGCGGTCTGCACGACGCACGAGGAGTGCGGCGGACCCGACGACCTCTGCCTGGGCGGCTTCGTGGACGGGACCAGCCGGTGCGGCGTGTCCTGCGCGAGCGTGGGCGGGAGCTGCGGGTCCGGGAACATGTGCTACGACTTCGCGGACGTGCCGGACCAGTGCATCCCCGA
>CAZGVR010000175.1:4979-7963 GCA_964528945.1 uncultured Myxococcales bacterium | reverse complement strand
CCATGCCGTGGTACCTGAGCCCGCCCGCGTGGATGGGCGCCGGGATGAAGTCGTGGCCGAGCGTGTGCATGGGCAGGAGCGGGGTCATCTTGCCCGTGTCGCCGAAGTCGTAGCCGAACGGCCCGCGCGTGAGCGTGGGGCACGACGTGGGCCCGACAGCCACGATCCTGAGCTTCTTCCCCTGGATCCGGTCTCGCACGAAGGGCAGGGCGAGCCCCGCGAAGTTCGAGCCGCCGCCCACGCAGCCGATCACCACGTCCGGGTACGCGCCTGCCAGCTTCATCTGCTCCCCCGCCTCGAGCCCGATCACGGTCTGGTGCATGAGGACATGGTTCAGGACGGATCCCAGCGAGTACTTGGTGCCCTCGTCCTGCAGGGCGGTCTCGATGGCCTCGCTTATCGCGATCCCGAGGCTGCCCGGCGTGTCCGGCATCTGCTCGAGGAAGGCGCGGCCGATCTGAGTGTCGCGGCTCGGGCTCGGGACGCACTTGCCGCCCCAGACCTCGATCATGGTCCTCCTGTACGGCTTCTGGTCGTACGAGGCGCGGACCATGTAGACCTTGCACTCCAGGCCGAAGAGCCCGGTGGCGAAGGCGAGCGCGCTGCCCCACTGGCCAGCGCCCGTCTCGGTGGCGTACTTCCTCACGCCCTCCTTCATCGCGTAGTAGGCCTGCGCAACGGCGGTGTTCGGCTTGTGGCTGCCCGGCGGGCTCACGCTCTCGTTCTTGAAGAATATTCGGGACCTGGTCTTCAGCGCCGCCTCGAGGCCGGTCGCCCTCACGAGCGGCGTGGGTCGCCAGATCCTGTACTTCTCCATGATCTCGTCCGGGATGTCGACGTAGGGAGCGGAGGCCACTTCCTGCTCTATCAGGCTCATGGGAAAGAGCCTTGCCAGATCCGCTGGCCCCAGAGGCTGCCCGGTCCCTGGGTGGAGCGGCGGCAGCGGCTTCGTGGGCATGTCGGCCACGATGTTGTACCAGGCCCTGGGCATGCGGTCCTCGCCCAGCAAGTACTTCTTGGTTCCCTCGCTCATGATCCAGCCTCCTTATCGAATGGAAACGACGGGTGCATATTAGGGAGCAGGGCGCCGGAGCGCCATGGGGTGGGTTCCGAGGCCGCGCCGCGCGGCGACGGTCTCCGCGAGGATGGCGATGGCTATCTCCGCTGGCGTCTCTGCGCCGATGTCCAGGCCGATGGGCGCGTGAACGGCCGCGAGCGCCTCGGGATCGGCGCCGGCCGCGCGCAGGGCCTCCATCTCGATCGCGACCTTGCGCCGCGACCCGATCATGCCCACGTAGAAGGCCGGCGTGCCCAGCAGGTTCGCGAGCGCCTGGCGGTCGAGCGCGTGGTTCCGCGTGACCACGACGATCGCGGTCTCCGGACCGACCGCGCCGCGCAGCGACGGGTCGTCGGGCGTCTTCGTGAGGACCACATTCCCCGGGATGGAGGCCTCGCGCGCGAACTCCGGCCTGTCGTCCGCGACCGTGACCCGGAAGCCGGCTTCCCTGCCCAGGCGGGCGAGCGCGAGGCCCACGTGGCCGGCCCCCAGCACCAGGAGGTGGGGGGCCGAACCGACCGGCTCGAGGAACACCTCGCTCCTGCCGCCGCACTCGGCGCCTATCCCGCCCTTCTCCGTCTCCAGGAGATCGTACCTTGCGAGCCGCGGCCTGCCCTCGCGCATGACCGCGAGCGCGTCCTCGATCACGCGCCTCTCCAGCCTGCCGCCGCCCTCCGTGCCCAGGATCGAGCCGTCCGGCATCACGGCCATGCGCGCCCCTGCCTCGCGCGGCGCGCTCCCGCCCGTGGACACGACCGTGGCGAGCACCAGGCGCGGGTGCCGCTTGACCAGCTCTGCGAGCAGCTCGAAGAAGTCTTCCATGGAGGGGACTTGTACCCGAGCGGCCTACGTCCGGGCAAGGTCGGCCGGCAGATCCACGTCCTTCTGCGACGACCGGTCGTCGAGCTCGATCTTGGCCGTGCGATCCGCGTTCGCCTCCAGGATCGCGCGCGCGCCAACGTCCCCCTCGAGCGCGTCCACCTCGTCGAAGAGCTGGGATCGCAGGATCGCGGGGTGCCCGGTCCTGCCATCCAGGAGCGGAGCCGCGGCGACGGCCGCCGACGCGCGGTAGCGGTCCAGCACTCGTCGCGCGAGCCTCCAGTCCACGCCCGGCATGTCCGAGAGGAAGATCATGAACGCATCTGCCGCGGGCCGGGCCGCGGCCTTGGCTGCCTTGAGGCTTCCGCTCATCCCATCGCCCGGGCGATCGTTGAGCACGATCGTGACGCGCGGGTCGCGTGCCAGGGGGCCCAGCGCAGCGACGACCTCCGGGGCGCGAGCCCCGACGACCACGATCACCCGCTCCAGTCCTGCGCCCAGGGCGGCCCCGACCGGGTGCGAGACCATTGGTCGGCCATCCACGAGAGCGGCCTGCTTGAGGGATCCGAAGCGCGTGGACGACCCGCCCGCGAGCACCACGCCGACGACATTGTCGGCCGAGTTGGCCACGCGGAGCCCTTTGCCCTCGAGCGCGCTTGCCGCCACCGTGTCGTGGATCGCCGGATGCCACAGGTCGCGGGCGAACGAGCCCGCTGACTCGAGGTCGTCGCCGTTCACGACGATCGCGTTCCTCCGGGCTGGGCAGAGATGCGGCAGGTACCCGTGCGGGCCCAGCAGGAGCCGCCGGGCGGCGGACGCGCCGAGATGCTCGCCGGGCGCGAGCAGGCCCGAGTCGAGGAGCGAGGCGTGCCCGAACACGGTATCAGGTCCTGCCGGCCGGCCCAGGGCGGCCAGCCCCATCACCACTGCAACGTGCGTGGCCGAGGACGGGATGACGGGCTCGCCATGCCGCGGGACCTTGAAGGGCAGGCCGCGGCTGCCGTCCGCCTCCACGAGTATCGCGGCATGCGCCAGCCGGGCCAGGGCGTCCACCTCCGCGGGATCGATCCCGAGATGCTTGCCGTCCCCGGTCCTGCCCGAAACGACG
>CAZGVR010000175.1:0-4969 GCA_964528945.1 uncultured Myxococcales bacterium | reverse complement strand
TCTACGAGCAGGTGATGTTCGGGCGGCCGATCGTGCCCCTGGGCAACGACATCGGCTTTCTTCCGGGGCAGGTCGAGGAGAAGCTCACGCCGTGGATGCAGCCGGTACACGACAACCTGGACGTCATTGTGGCCACGCCGCGGGAGCAGCGCCGCGACGGCAAGGGGATGGCCCGCTACAAGAACTCGGACTACCTTCTCGACGCCGGTATCGTGAAGATCGAACCCCTGACCTACATCCGCGGGCGGAGCCTGCCGCGGCGCTCCCTGCTCGTGGACGAGGCGCAGAACCCGCGCCCCCTGGACGTGAAGACGACCGCCACGCGCTCCGGCGACGAGTGCCGCTTCAACGGCGCTCGCAGTCCCTTCCGGGCCCTTCCACGCTACCACCGGGGTGCCTGCCGGCTCCTCGCCGGCCCTCGTTCGCGTGGTGGCGGTGACCATGGCGCGGTTCCCGCCGCGCACCAGATCCCGGGCCACGCTCCATGCCAGCGTCGTCTTGCCGCCCGCGCCCACGAGCGCGACCACGGCCTCGCCTTCGATTCCCAGGCACTCCGCGATGCAACTCATCCGGCCACCGCCCCCGTCCCGCCCAGTCCCGGGAAAGTGCCGTCAGTCCTTGCCCTCGTACTTGAACGAGACCTGGACCCTGGCCCTGTAGGCCGTGACCTTGTTCTTGTCGACCTTCATGTCGAGCTTGACCACCTCGGCGATCCTGAGCTCCCTCAGGCTCTTGCCGGCGGTCTCGACCGCGTTCCTCGCGGCCTCCTCCCATGACTTCTCCGAGGTCCCGACCAGCTCCACGATCTTGTAGATGGACTCTGCCATGGTTCCTCCCTTTCGCCGCGGATTTGCTCCAGCGGCTGCCGCGCATCCGGCACGGACCCCCAGCCTATAGCAACGGCCCGGGTGCGGCAACGCAGGATCCCAGCCGGCTATCTCCGGCTTGACTGTCCCGAGGCGTTGCGAAAAAATACGGATGTCATGAGCCGACGATCCCCCATGCCGCCGGAGGTTGCGCAGGCGAAGCCCGGTGCCCCGGCCCTGGGCATCCGCGACCACATCCTGGATCGAACTATCTTCCTCATGGGCCGGGAGGGCACGACCGACGTCCCGATCCGCGCGATCGCCCGGGAGGCCGGTGTCAACGTGGCGGCCGTGAACTACTACTTCTCCTCGAAGGACCAGATGCTCGCCGAGATGGCGCGCCGGTTCATGCTGGGCTTCACGGGCGTCATGCGGGTCCTGGACGACCGGTCGCTCGCACCGGAGGAGAGGCTCCGGAAGTGGGCCACCCTGGTCATGCGCTACCTCGCCGAGTACCCGGGCGTGCTGCCTCTCATGGAGCGGCAGATGGCGGCCGATCCCCTCAACCCGTTCGGCAAGGCCATGCGCACCGCCATCCACCAGGCCTCCGCGAGGATCAGGCAGACGCTGGGCGAGATGATCGGGACGGGCGACAGGAACCGGCTCGACTTCAAGCTGACCCTGTTCGTCTCGGCGCTCGCAGGGCCGTTCCCCCAGCACCCGGAGCACGAGCCTGCCAGGCGCTCGTTCCGCGGCAGATCCCAGCGCGACCGGTTCCTGGATCTCCTGTTCGAGCACCTTCACAGGTAGCCCTCGTGGGGGGTGTGCGGATCTGCACATCCAAACGCAGCGTATCAAACAGAATGTTTGCATCGCCCGGATCCGGTGGCCATACTCCGGCACAGGAGGACCACGGTCATGCCAGGATCGCCAGGCGACCTCATCGCGGATCTCGTCGAGCGCGCCGCCGACCACGTCAGCGTCCTCATCCTGTTCCCGCGCGGCCCGGTCATGCGGGCCTTCCTCAGGCTCTTCGAGAGGGTAGGCCTGGTCGTCGAGCTCTAGTCAGGCGCCGAACAGTCGCTTGACGCTCGCGAGCAGGGCGTCCAGCTCGAACGGCTTCTCCAGGAACTCCACGCCCGGGTCGCTCCGGTCCGCGCCCTCGAGCGCGTCCTCGCCGAAGCCGGACATGTAGAGCACCTTCACCCCGGGGAATCTCTCGCCGAGCGCCGCTGCGAGCGCCTTCCCTCCCATCTCCGGCATGATCACGTCTGTGATCAGGAGATCGACGTGGACGCCCTCGGTGCGCGATAGGTCCAGCGCCTCCCTGCCGCTGCGGGCAGCGAGGACCCGGAACCCCTTTGCCGTGAGGTACCTCCTGATGACGGAGAGGAGGAAGTCCTCGTTCTCCGCGAGCAGCACCGTGCGGCCCGAGCCGGTCATGGTGACGATGCCCGACCGCCCTCCCGGCTTCGCCTCCTGCTTCCCGGCCTCCGGCGACTCGTCGACGCAGCGAGGCAGGTGGATCCGGAACGTGGTGCCGGCGCCCGGCTCGCTCCGGACCGTGATGTCGCCGCCGAACCTGTCCACGATCCCGTAGCTGATGCTCAGCCCGAGGCCCGACCCCTTGTCTCCCTTGGTGGTGAAGAACGGCTCGAACGCGTGGGAGAGGGTCTCCTCGTCCATGCCCGTGCCCGTGTCCGCGACCTCGACCAGGATCCGCTGCCTGGACGCGAGCCCCTTGCTGCCCGGGGCAGGCTCCTCGCCCGGCCCCAGGTTGGCGATCCTCACCGAGAGCTTGCCTCCCGCGGGCATCGCCTGCCTCGCGTTCACGGTCAGGTTCATGATCACCTGGTCGAACTGCGCGGGATCGGCCCGTATCATCCACGTCTCTTCAGGGAGCGAGATCTCGAGGGCGACGTCCTCCCCGATCATCCGCCTGAGCATGTCCTCGAGCTGGCGCACGGATCTCGCCGGGTCCATGACCTCCGTGCGGAAGGCGTGCTGCCGGCTGAAGACGAGGAGCTGCTTCGTGAGCTTTGCGGCCCTGTCGGCCGACGGCCGGATCGCGGCGATGTGCTCCTTCACGTCGGCGCCAGCGGCCGCGTCCGTCTCCGCCATGGTCGCCGTTCCGATGATCACTCCCAGGATGTTGTTGAAGTCGTGCGCGACCCCGCCCGCGAGCCTTCCCACGGCCTGCATCTTCTGCGACTGGACCAGGAGCCGGTCCTTCGCCTCGACCTGCTCCCGCTCGAAACCGAGCGCCTCCTTGGTCTTCTCGAGATCCGCCAGCATGGAGTTCACGTTGCGCTCGAGCCCGGCGATCTCGTCGTCGCCGGTCACCGGCACGCGCGCGGAGAGGTCACCCGTCCTACCGGTGCGCTCTATCCCGTGCCCGAGCCGCGAGAGCCGGGACAGGATCCTGCGCTCCTGGAACACGAAGAGTATCGTCATGATCGCGACGCCAGCCACGCCCAGGGCGGCCACGAGGTACCACACGGTGCGCTCGCCCTCGTGCCACAGCTTCCGCGGCTCCACGATTGACAGGTGGAGCGCCGGCTCGCCGCCGAGATCCGCGAGGACCGTGTGGCCGGAGATGCGGTCGGAGCCGAGGACGCGGATGACGATCGGGCTCGCCGGCCCTGTCGTATCGAGGTCCGCCAGGTCGTCGTGAGCACCCTCAGCGGCGATCGGCTCGAGAGCGACCTCGAGGTGCGTGACCCCCGCGATCCTCTCTCTCTCGGCCTCGTCGATCCACCTCCCGAAGACGAGAATGCCGCGGCTGGGCCCGGTCCCCTCGCTCGTGAGTACCGGGCGGCCGACCAGCATCATCACGCGGCCGTCGATCCTGGCGAGGCCCTTCACGGGCTCCCCTTCGCCCTTCACGAGGAGCGGCGAGCCCTTGCGAAGGAGCGCGGCGAGCGCGGGCGGGATGGGCGCCTCCTTGCCGCTGCCTATGTCGACGAGCATGCGCCGGAGCGCTTCTCCGTCAGGCGTCACGAACGCCATCAGGTTGATGGAGAGGTCCTGGAACGCCTGCGTGAGCAGGTTCGACTCCACGTACACCGGGTTGCGGTCCTGCATGTAGGCGTACGTGTCGTCCCAGTTCGCCCAGTCCGCGGACTTGGAATCCAGGTAGTCGATGCCCTGATCCAGCGCGTCACGGGCGCGCTCCACGTCCTTCGTGGTCTGCTCCCGCTCGAGCCTCGCGAAGCTGCCGAGCACGATCCACCTCTGGATCACGACGAGGACCAGCATGAGGCCCAGGAGGGCAGCGAGGATGGCGAGCTGTGTCTCGGTGCGTAGCTTCATATATGGAACCCTGCACTGATACTTAACCGACTGCCGGGCACCTGCAAGCCTCAGGTGCACGGCGGTCCGGGCCGCAGTTGACTCCCCATGCCGCTCCCGTATAGCCTCGCCTTCTCTCCACGGAGGTGAACCATGGCCGGCAGGATCCCGGACGCCATCAGTGGATGGCAGATGAAGGCCCCGAACGAGCCGCTCGCGCTCGCCACCTACCCCGTGCCCGAGCTGAAGCCCGGGGACGCGCTCGTCGAGGTGGCCGGGTGCGGCCTGTGCCACACGGACATGAGCTTCATGTTCGGCGGGGTGGGCACGCGCGCGAAGCTCCCGCTCACGCTCGGCCACGAGATCGCCGGCACCGTGGTCGCGACCGGCGAGGCCATGGGGCACCTCGCGGGCAAGGCGGTCGTGATCCCGTCCGTGATCCCCTGCGGCGAGTGCGACCTCTGCAAGGGCGGCCGCGGCAACGTCTGCCGCAAGCAGGTCATGCCCGGGAACGACTTCCACGGCGGGTTCGCGAGCCACATCCACGTGCCGGGCCGCTTCCTCTCGGCCGTCGAGGACCTGAAGGGCTTCGACATCGCCGAGCTCGCGGTGATCGCGGACGCGGTCACCACCCCGTTCATGGCCGTGCGCCGCGCGCAGGTGAAGCCGGGCGACCTCTGCATCTTCATCGGCGTGGGCGGCGTGGGCGGCTACGGCGTGCAGATCGCTGCGGCCCTCGGGGCGACCGTGATCGCGATCGACATCGACGACGCCAAGCTCGCGAAGCTGAAGGAGCACGGGGCCAGGCACGCCATCGACTCGAAGGGCAAGGACGTGAAGGCGATCCAGGGGGAGGTGCGGGGGCTCGTGAA
>CAZGVR010000174.1:0-8002 GCA_964528945.1 uncultured Myxococcales bacterium | reverse complement strand
AGTTCGAGCGGCGCGGAAGCGCGGACGCGATACGCGACGTCAGGCGGCAGTGCAGGCGCTCGCGGGACGCTGCCGGCACGATCCCCCTCGAGGAGCTTCCGGTCTACGGCACCATAGCCTCGCAGTTCGACGACATGGGGGTGAACGGCCTCTACTCGGATCTCGTGGCGAGGCTGGGCCTGAAGCTCGGCGCGGACCTGGCGTGCACGATCCCGGCCGCCCGCCGCGCCAGGGTGACCAGCTACCGGCACCTCTTCCCGCCCGAGCGCTCGCGCTACCTGGGCGAGATCGCCGAGGCAGTGCGGGCCTACCGCCAGCGCGTCGAGTCGGATGCGGTGAGCGCGAGGAAGGCCGCCGCGCTCGCGGTCTCGGCCGCGGAGCTGGAGGGCCAGCCGGCCGAGGCCCTCCGCAGGCGCGCAGACGAGACCAGGGCCCGGATCTCCCCGGAGGCGCGCGAGGCTCTCGACTCGTGGCGGGAGACGCGGGAGATGTACTCGGGCGACGTGTGCCGCTACTCGGTCAGGGACAGGCAGATCGAGGTCCCCATGACGTGGGAGACCCTTGCCGGCACTAGGCTGCCCAAGGTGGCCATCCCCTCCCTCGGCGATCCGGGGGAGATGCTGAGATACCTGATGCTCGAGAACGTGCCGGGCCGCTTCCCCTACACGGCCGGCGTCTTCCCGTTCAAGCGCACGGACGAGGATCCGAAGAGGCAGTTCGCGGGCGAGGGCGGGCCCGTGAAGACCAACCACCGTTTCCACTACCTGTGCAGGGGGGAGAAGGCCAAGCGCCTATCGACGGCCTTCGACTCCGTCACTCTGTACGGTAACGATCCGGACGAGCGCCCGGACATCTGGGGCAAGATCGGCGAGAGCGGCGTGTCGATCTGCACGCTCGAGGACATGAAGAAGCTCTACGCCGGCTTCGACCTGTGCGATCCCAACACGTCGGTGTCCATGACCATCAACGGCCCGGCGCCGATCATGCTCGCATTCTTCTTCAACACTGCGATCGACCAGCAGGTCGACCGGTTCAGGTCGGAGAGGGGCAGGGAACCCACGCCAGAGGAGCTTGCCGGGATCAGGGCGTACGCCATCTCCACGGTCCGGGGAACGGTCCAGGCCGACATCCTCAAGGAGGACCAGGCCCAGAACACCTGCATATTCTCCACCGACTTCGCCCTGAGGATGATGGGGGACATCCAGAGCTGGTTCATCGGCCACGACGTGAGGAACTTCTACTCGGTGTCGATCAGCGGGTATCACATCGCAGAGGCCGGGGCCAACCCGATCACGCAGCTGGCGCTCACGCTCGCGAACGGCTTCACCTACGTCGAGTACTACCTGTCGCGCGGCATGGACATCGACGAGTTCGGTCCCAACCTCTCGTTCTTCTTCTCGAACGGGATGGATGCCGAGTACTCGGTGCTGGGTCGCGTGGCCCGTCGCATATGGGCGGTCGCCATGAGGGAGAAGTACCGCGGAAGCGTGAGGACCCAGAAGCTCAAGTACCACATCCAGACATCGGGCCGCTCCCTGCACGAACAGGACGTCCAGTTCAACGACATCCGCACCACGCTGCAGGGCCTGTACGCGATCCACGACAACTGCAACAGCCTGCACACCAACAGCTACGACGAGGCGATCACCACGCCGACCGAGGAGAGCGTCAGGCGCGCCATGGCGATACAGCTCATCGTCAACCGCGAGCTGGGGCTGACGCACGTCGAGAACGCGTACCAGGGCAGCTACGCGTTCGAGTGGCTGACGGACGTCGTGGAGGAAGGGGTCCTGCGGGAGTTCGAGCGGCTGAGCGAGCGTGGCGGCGTGCTGGGCGCCATGGAGCTCCAGTACCAGAGGGGAAGGATACAGGACGAATCCCTGCTCTACGAGACGAAGAAGCACGACGGCTCCATGCCGATCGTCGGCGTCAACACGTACGTCGATCCCGCCACCCTCGAGCCGGGCTGGGAGCCTCCGCGCTACGAGCTGAGGCGGGCATCGCCAGAGGAGAAGCAGGAGCAGCTCGACAACCTCCGGGACTTCCAGCGGAGGCACGCAGGCACGTTCGAGGACGCGCTCTCGCGGCTCGAGGCCGTGGCCCTCGAGGGGGGCAACGTCTTCGAGGAGATGATGGAGACGGTCCGCCACGCCTCGCTCGGCCAGATCGCCGGCGCGCTGTACGAGGTCGGCGGCAAGTACCGCCGCTCCATGTAGGTCCTACCGATCGTACGCTTGCCTACTTGATCTTGCGGAACAGCTTCTTGAACGGATGCGCGGATCCCTTCTTCTTCCCCGACTTGGTGGCGGCCTGATCGTTCCCCTGCTGGGCTTCGCCGTTGCCTGTATCGTCCGTGATCCCGTCGTCGACCACGTCCCGTCGATCCGGAGGCTTGGGATCCTCGGTCGCCGATCCATCGGTCGCCACGCCCCCGGGCTCGCCCCTGGCGCAGCTGCCTATGCAGGTGCCTGCGGTGAGGGCGATTGCGACTGCGCCGACGAGCACGGGAACGCCGAGCATCAGGATGAGGACGATGGCCAGCCATGGCAGGTGACGCTTCTCGACCGGCAGGGTCCTGGTGACGGCTGTCAGGCGGTCGACGGCAGTTGCCAGCCCCGAGCCCGCGGTGGGTGCGGTCGGTGCTGCCACGGCCCCTGAGGCCATGGAACGGAGATCGGACTCGAACTCGCCTGCAGAGGCGTACCTCGCGTCGCGTTCGCGGTTCATCGCCTTGCCGACGACCGCGGCCAAGCCCGCGCCAGCCCCCGGGATCGCCAGTGCAGGATCCGGCGTCGGATCCGACATGATCCTGACGATGACCTCGTTGTGGGTGGCACCCTCGAAGGGGCGTTTGCCAGCGAGCATCTCGAAGAGGATCACACCGCAGGCGTAGACGTCGGATCTGCCGTCCAGATCGATCGAACCCATGACCTGCTCTGGCGACATGTAGTAGGGAGTCCCCATGGCCATGCCCGTCCGCGTCAGGGCGAGCTTCTTCCCGCCCTCGGGGTCCAGGCTCTTGGAGATCCCGAAGTCGAGGATCTTCACCACCTGGCCCCTTCCGGCGATCTCGTCGATGAAGATGTTGTCGGGCTTGAGATCGCGATGGACGATCCCCTTCGCGTGCGCCTCCCCCAGCCCGGACAGGACCTCTATCATGATGCCGGCCGCTCGTGTCGCATCCAGGCGACCCTCGCGCTCGAGCAGCGCGGACAGGGATTCCCCGCCCATCATCTCCATGACGATGTAGGGAACCCCGTCGTCGGTCATGCCGAAGTCCATGACCTCCACGATGTTCACGTGCCTGAGGGAGGCCGTCACGCGCGCCTCCCGCCTGAAGCGCTCCGCGAGCGCCTCGTCACCGGCGAGATCCTTCTCCAGGAACTTGATGGCTACGCTCCTGCCCAGCTCGACGTGACGCGCCTCCCAGACCTGCCCCATGCCCCCCTCTCCGAGGAGCCTCAGGATCTCGTACCGGCCCGCGATCAGCTTTCCGGTCAGGTCCATCTGCGTAGGGAGGTCACTGCGCGCAGGACAGCTGGTTCTTGCCCATGGAGGACTTCGCGGCCTTGAAGGTCATGTCCACGGCCGGCGGCGGCGCAGGGAAGGGCAGGGCGACCTCCCACTCGTGAAGGATGCCCCACCTGAACGCGTTCGATGCCTTGACCATCTCGCCCTTGGCGTCCGCGAGGAGATAGCCGAGGCCCACGTAGGCGCGCGCCATCGGTCGGCCCGTGAGCCCGCACTCCCGCCCGGTCTTCCCGGCCAGGAGCGCCTCCTCGAGGGCCCGCTCGACCTCGAACTGCTGGTAGCCGACGAGCGCGTCGTAGGACAGGTACATGACACAGGCCTCGCACGACGTGAGGTCGCACGGCGGCGGGTTCTTCACCCCGGTCTTGCACGAGAGCTGGCCGAGGGCGCCGATGCCCTTGTCCTTGACCTCGGACGTGAGGAGGTCCGCCTCCTTGACGTAGTCCTTCGGAGTCCAGGCCACGCACGCCTTGCCATCGGGCTTGGGCGGCATAGCCGGCGCAGGGGCGGGCTCGGGAGGCATGGTGTCGAACATGTCCCCGCCTGCCGGCTGGGCCGCGGCGGCCGGATCCGCGGCCGTTGCCGTCACGGGCTGCGCAGTCAGCGGCTGCTGGTAGGGATACAGCGCCACAGGCTGCTCGGGAGGCGGCGCGCCGGAACCGCCGCACGATGGAGATCCGGCCGCCCCGATCATCGAAGCGCATGCCAGAGCGGCCGAGAGGATCGCGCCCGAGGCGAGCTTCCTGGTCTTCATGGGCACGACTTTACCCTCCCGCTGCCACCTCGGCAAGGATCACCGGGAGCTTGCAAGGCGGCGCGCCCGTGTCCTAGCATGACCGCATCGAATCCCCTCCGAAATCCACGGTGCGCGTACCTGCAGCCTGGCTCCGCGCGCTGGGAGCCGTGCTTCCCTACGCCGGGATCCTGGCAGGGCTGGCCGGCCTGCGCAGCGGGTGGGCCGCGATCCTCGGATACCACGCGGGAATGGCGATCGTCCTCTCCGTGGGGGGAGGCTGGACGCACGCCGCGCGCCTCCGCCGCGGATTCGACGCACGCGCCCTGGTCATGCTGTCAGCGTCCTGCGCATCGGCCGGCCCGCTTCTGGTCCTGCTGTGGCCGCTCGCGGCGCTCCCGGGAGCCGGCCTTTCGGGCACGCTGGCCGGGCTCGGGCTGCATGGCCCTGCGTGGACCGGCTTCGTGGCCTACTACTTGGCCGTGAACCCGCTGCTCGAGGAGATCTACTGGCGCTCCTTCTACGCGGAGCCGACCGACCGGCTCGCCCCGTCCGACGTCCTGTACGCAGGCTACCACGGGGTGGTCGTGTCGCTGTTCATCGGACCGGCATGGACCGCGCTGGTGCTCGCGATCCTGGTGTCCGCGGGCTGGGTCTGGAGGCAGGCGGCCAACAGGACGGACGGTCTCGCAGTGCCGGTCGCATCCCACCTCGTGGCGGACGCCTCGATAATCGCGGCCGCCGTATTCCTGGAGTCGCGCTGAGGGCCGTGCTGGAGACCTGATCGGCTGGATCGTCCGGGATCAGTGGGATACGTTGATGGGCACCGTGGACTTGGCACCCTCGTTAACCTGTATGGAGGAGATGTCGATCGTGCTCTCCTTCTTGGAGCTTCCCTTGAACAGCTGGCCCTCGTAGAGCCCTGGCGAGACGTAAACGTAGTCGTCCAGCTTGACGTTCTCGTTGGCCCAATCGGTGGCGCCCTTCAGCTTGATCCGCAGCTTCCATCCGCCCAGCTTCTTCGAGGTGCCGGCCTGCACCGGCACGAACTTGACCTCGGCCATGGGGAAGTTGACCACCCGCTCGACCGTCTCTCCGGCCGCGAGCGCCACGCCGTTGAGCGTGAGCTTGGGCTTGTCCACGGCGCCGTCGAACGAGAGCTGGAGCTGGTACGTGCCGGCAGTGAGGGAGAAGCTGTAGCTGGTCTTGCCCGTGCCGCCGTCGACCTTGTGCCCGTCCTCGTCGGCGTTCACCTGGACGTCGCACGGGACCTCCTTCCCCATGGTCTTGCAGAGCAGGGTCAGCTGGGCGGGCCCGGTGCCCTTGGGCTTCGGCTGGTCCGTCGCTCCCGTACCGGTGCCTCCGGTCCCGGTGCTCGCGACCTCGGTCGTGGTATCCCCACCGCCCGATGCCTGCTTCTCCTGCAGGGCCTTGTTCACCTGAGCCTCGAGGCTCTCGATTGGATCCTCGGAATCGGTTCCACTGGGCTCGTCGGCGCCCTCACCGTTCTTCGGGCCGCACCCGAACAGAAGGGCGAGCGGCAGCGCCATGACGATCCCGCTCATGATTCTCCTCATGGAGCACCTCCAAGCAGACTTTGTCAGACTCAAGCTCCTTCTTACCAGAGGCGCGTGCAGGGTCAAGATGGGGGGGTGCAGCGGTCAGGCCGCGATGGGCAGGTCGAAGGTGCTGAGCGGGAAGCCCTGGCGTCCCGAGAGCACGACTCCGTCCGGATTCACGCGGGCGATGACCGGCTCGGCGCCCTGGACCAGCGACATCCTGAGGTGCCGGATCTTCTCGGCGGCATGCGGCCTCACCCCTGCCTCGGCAACGAAGTCCGGCACGCAGAGGACGTTCCACACGCTCCCGTCCAGCCAGTGGACGTGGACGCGTGCGTACCTGTCGCCGCACACGATCGGAACCGCGTCCCTGGCTCCCAGCCCGCATATGAAGTAGCGGGCGACCATCTCCTCGACCTGCTCCCTCTGCCCACAGAAACCCATCATGTCCTCCGTCCTGTGCCCGGGTCCTGGCCGGGCAAGGCCACACCGATACTACCCATCCATGGCAAGAACTCCAAAAAACCGACCACTTCCGGTGTCCAACCTCGGGTGGACGCTCCAAATCACCTGGCCAATGGAACATTCCACCGGGTACGGGCGTTCAATACAGCCGGAAGGTGAAGCATGGGTTCGCAAGCTGAAACATCGGGCAGACTCATCATCCAGAAGAAGACGAGGAAGCGAAGACGCTTCCTGATGACCAACGGGCAGACTCCGGAGGAGATCCTCGAAAGCTCATTGGAATCAATGGGTTCCGTCCTGCCGGCGCGTCCGCGCGTCCGGTCCGAATGCCAGTCCGGCCCCAGGCCCTGCCCATGGGTCGGCTGCAGGTACCACCTGTACCTGGATCTGTACACGACCGGCGATCCGGCCAAGCCGGTTCCCGGCCTCATAATCCACCATTCCGACAAGGAGCCGACCGAGCTCCGCGACACCTGCCTCCTGGACCTCGCGGGCAGAGGCCCCCTCACCCTGGCCGAGATCGGAGAGATATTCGACCTCAGCAGGGAGAGGGTGCGTCAGATCGAGTCCTCGGCCTTGAGGAAGCTCCACAGGATGGGCGTCACCCTCGACGACGGTTCCCTAGCGAGGATCCTCGAGAGGGACTGACCGGGATCAGTCCCCTTTCTGGATGCAGCGCGCCACGATGCACGTCGCGTCGTCGTGCGTCTTGCCCGCGTGCCCGAGGATGGCATCGGCCATCTCCTGTAGCGCCAGGTTCTGGTAGTTCCCCAGCTCGAAGCGGCTCGAGATGCCGTCCGAGTGCAGGACGAGCAGATCGCCGTCGTGGAGCGGGTACGCGAATTCCTTGATCTTCCTGATGGAATGGCCCACGATTCCGGGCATCGAAACCGGGCGTATGGCCTCCCTGCTCCTCGACTGGAGGCAGATGTTGCCGATACCGGCGAATCGCAGCTCCCGGCCTCCCGGGTCGATCCTGACGAGGGCCGCTGCAGCGCCTCTGGTCCTCGAGATCCGCGCGGACGCCCCGAGCAGAAGCTCCTCCAGGCTGGCCGAGCTGTTCTCGCGAACGTGGTCGCAGAAGGCGACGGCCGCCTCGCGCGCCTGGGGGCCGTGCCCAAGCCCGTCCGCGAGCGCGAGCAGGGTGCTTTCGCCCTGGACCACCAGGTACTCGTCGCCGCTCACGCTCTCGCCGCTGGCCGGCCGCTGGGATGCTGCCACCTCGACCCTCATCAGCGGAACTTCCTGATCCTGACGGTCGTCCCCCTGCCCGGGACCGTGTCGATGTCGAACTCGTCCACGAGGTTCCTGGTCCCGGTCAGTCCCATGCCCATGCCGCTGCGCGACTTGTACCTCCCGGCCAGGATCTCCTCGATGTTGGGGATCCCGGGTCCCTCGTCCCGCGCCGTGACCTCGATCCCGGGCCTGGGGAACTCGATGAGCGAGATGAGGACCGAGCCCTTGCCGGCGTACTGGACGATGTTCCTCGCCAGCTCCGAGATCGCGGTCGCTACCTTTATCTGCGCCACGGTGGGGAGCCCCATGCGGGAACACAGCTCCTTGCCCGCGCCGCGTGCCAGGACCACGTCGGTCTCCGAGCTGACCGGGATGACGGTGGTCATTCCTTGCTCAGGCCCCGCCCGCATGGGATCAGGGCAGATCATCCGATGTCCCAGATCGCCCTCGAGATGATCGGGATCCTGGTCGTCTCGCT
>CAZGVR010000173.1:5772-8020 GCA_964528945.1 uncultured Myxococcales bacterium | reverse complement strand
CCAGGCCGCGCCCCTGGAACAGGAAGCTGTGGTGCCCCGCGTATCTCCGGGCCATCTCCTCGATCTGTCCCGACCTCTCCAGTATCCGCTGCATCTGGCCGGGGAGGGAGACCAGGGCCCGCACGAGACGCGCGGCCTGGTCGGCCCCGCCTTCACCGGCCCGCTCCTGGGCCGCAGCCGCGGCGAGGAGCGCGAGAACCGCGAGCTGCACCGTGTAGCACTTGGTCGAGGCGACGCCGATCTCGGGCCCGGCGTGCGTGTAGATCTCGGAGGCCGCCGCACCATTAATAACGGAGTCCAGGACGTTGGCGATCGACAGGATCCGGCAGCCGGCTGCCCTGGCGACCTTTACCGCCTCGAGCGTGTCGATGGTCTCTCCCGACTGCGAGATCGCGACCAGCAGATCGCCCGGCCCGACGACCGGCTTGCGGTTCCGGAACTCGCTCGCGAGCTCGGCAACTGCCGGCACGCGCGCAACCCGCTCGAGCAGGTATCGTCCGTAGAGGGCGGCATGGAAGGACGTCCCGCATGCCGTCAGGAGGATCCTGCGGGTATCGCGGAGCACGTCGCCAGGCACTCCCAGCGCGTCGGTCGGTACGGTCCCGGCCACGCGGTCGCAGCGGCCCCGGATCGTGTCCTCCACGGCGCGCGGCTGCTCGAAGATCTCCTTGAGCATGAAGTGCTTGAAGCCGGCCTTCTCGGCCTGGACGAGCGACCAGCGGATCGTCTTGGGTTCGCGCTTCACCGGCCTCCCGTCGAGGGTCCGGATCTCGAACGAGTCCGCGGCGAGAACGGCGATCTCCCCCTCCTCCAGGAACACCATCCTGTTCGTCCAGGGCAGGATCGCTGGTATGTCGGAGGCCGCGAACATCTCCCCCTCCCCGATCCCGAGGACTAGCGGGGAGGCGTTCTTCGCCACGACGACGCGATCGGGTGACGCGGTCGATACGACCCCGACCGCGTACGAGCCCACCACCTTGCCGAGTGACGCGCTCACCGCTTCGATCAGGTCACGGCCGGCGGCCACCTCCAGATCGATGAGATGGGCCAGCACCTCCGTGTCGGTCTGGGACGTGAACACGCAACCGCGCTCGGTGCAACCTGCCTTCAGCTCGCGGTAGTTCTCGAGGATCCCGTTGTGGACCACGGCAACGCGTCCCGTGGAGTGCGGGTGCGCGTTCTCGTCGCTGGGCCGACCGTGAGTGGCCCAGCGCGTGTGCCCGACGCCGACATGGCCGCCGAGATCGGCCTCGGCGAGGCTCGTCTCGAGGGCCGACAGCTTGCCCTTCCTGCGGACAACGTCGAGCCGTCCCCCTTCCCCGATGATGGCGGCTCCGGCCGAGTCGTAGCCCCGGTACTCGAGACGCTTCAGCCCTTCAAGGATGACCCGGTCGGCCCTCCGGGGACCCACGTATCCTACGATCCCGCACATGTCACAGCCTCGACGAAGGGGTTGCTAGGGGTTGTCGTGCACTGACAGTTCCTATACGCTCGAATGCACCATGTCAATGAATTGGCACGAGGTGGACCGATGAGCAGTTCGTCCTTCGACCGCGTCGCCGCTCGCATAGACGGCATGCGCGACCTGGCAATCGACATCGAGGCCAAGCTGACGGCGATTCCGGCGCTCTGCCCGGCAAGCGGTGGGCGAGGCGAGCTTGCCAAGGCCCTCTGGATGGAGAGGTGGCTCTCCTCGACCGGCATCCGCGACGTCACGCGCGTGGACTCGCCGGACCCTGGAGCCGATGGCGGTGTCCGTCCGAACATCATAGCGCGGATGGCAGGGCGGGACGCGACCAGGACCGTCTGGATCATGTCGCACCTCGACGTGGTCCCGCCGGGAGACGAGTCCAGATGGACATCGAGTCCATGGCTGGCGAGGGTCGAGGGTGACAGGATCTACGGCCGGGGAGTCGAGGACAACCAGCAGGGAGTCGTGTCCTCGATGCTCGCCGCCAAGGCCATGCTCGACGAGGGGGCAGTGCCGCGCTGGAACCTCGCCATGCTCTTCGTGGCCGACGAGGAAACCGGGAGCGAGCACGGCATCCGCCACCTGATAGAGCACGGAAACCCGTTCCGCGCCGCGGACATTGTCATAGTCCCCGACGGAGGCGAGCCGGACGGGAGCATGATCGAGGTCGCGGAGAAATCCATCCTCTGGACGCGGCTCAGGGTCATAGGCAGGCAGACTCACGGATCGACACCGGAGCGTGGCATCAACGCGGCCCGGGCCGCGGCTCGACTGATC
>CAZGVR010000173.1:4745-5762 GCA_964528945.1 uncultured Myxococcales bacterium | reverse complement strand
AGGCGCTGTACGGAGAGTTCCGGGGCAGGGGCGGGGTCTTCGACCCCCCGATGTCGTCCGTCGAGCCGACGAAGCGCGAGCCAAACGTGGAGAACGTCAACACCATCCCCGGGGAGGACGTGTTCTTCGTGGACTCCAGGATCCTGCCCGGGATCCCCGTGGGGGACGTGATCGGGAGGATGCGCAGCTACGCGGACGAGATCGAGCTCACCATGGGTGTGAAGGTGGAGATCTCCCATCCGCAGATGCAGAAGGCCGCCCCTCCCACCGATCCCGCCAGCCCGGTCGTCGGGCTTGTGCGCGAGGCCGTGCGTCGCGTGTACGGGATCGAGGCCCGTCCGCGCGGGATCGGCGGAGGCACCGTCGCCGCCCATCTGCGGGAGGCCGGGATCCCTGCCGTGGTCTGGTCGCGCATGGACGAGACCGCCCACGGCTACGACGAGTACGTGATCATCCCCAACATCCTGGGGGACGCCAAGGTCTTCGCTCACGTCCTGCTGGGCGACTGACCGGACCCGGACCGGACGGAAGCGGGCGCGAGCCGGCGCCAGGCCATCAGGATCACACCCACGACGAGCAGCGGCATGGCGATCCACTGGCTAGTGGACAGGCCACCGCCACCGCCGCGGAGGCCGTCGCCCCTCGAGAACTCGATGAGGAATCTCGAGAGCGCGTAGAGGCAGAGGTAGAGGCCTCCCACCTGCCCGTTCGACGATTTGCGGCCTGCAAAGGCAACCAGGATCAGGAAGATCGCCCCCTCTGCCAGCGCGTCGTAGATCTGGGTCGGGTGGAGCGGGGGGGTGGAGATGGCACCCTGCGCCAGGATCCGTGCATCCCTCATCACCTGGAAGGCGACCGATTCCGGGGGGAAGCTCACGGCCCAGGGGAGGCCCGATCCGCGTCCGTAGCAGCAGCCGGCCATGAAGCATCCCAGCCGCCCCCAGAGGTGTCCGAGGCTAATCGCCGGCGCCGCAGCATCGAGCAGTCGCTCCGCCCCTGGCCGCCGCGACTCCGGGA
>CAZGVR010000173.1:0-4735 GCA_964528945.1 uncultured Myxococcales bacterium | reverse complement strand
GCTGTGGCTTGTTTCGTGCGCGGCGATTCTGGCCACGACGATCGGCCCGATCGACGGATCGACGCCCGCGAGCAGTGCCAGGACCACACCACCGTACCAGACCATTCCGCTGCCTATCAGGTCGCGGAGTGGCGGCACCGGCACGGACGTGCCGCCTACCCGCCACGGAGCCCAAGGCAACGATCTATAATAGTCAATATTCGCAACTATGAACAATAATTTCGATCCTACCAGCCCGGCCACGAACAGGAGCATGCCCATGAAGTAGAGCTCGATCGGCGAGTACCTCCTCATCCCGCCGCGGACGAAGAGGGTCAGGGCCATCACGAGCCCCACGACCATGCCAAGCCCGTATGAGTAGAGCCGGACTGGCATCCCGCCCATCTCGAATCCGAAATCGAAGAGAACGGGATGCACCTAGGCGCCCCCGCCATGCCGTCTCTCGCCCTGCCTTCCGCTCCTTGCCCTCAAGAGGGCCACCCCCAGGACGAGGAGGCACGCGATCGCGGTGACCACGGCTATCCACTGGGAGGTGCTGAGTCCCTCGAGCCCGCCCCTGTCGTCGCGCCTGAAGAACTCCTCGACGAACCTGCCGATCGCGTAGAGGATGACGAACGAGAGGAAGGTCTGGCCGTGGAACCGCTTTCGCGGCTCCACGATCGCGTAGCACACGGCAGCGGTCGCGAGTGCGATCAGTCCCTCGTAGATCTGGGTCGGGTGGACCGGCAGCGACTCGAGGGACGGCGACGCGAGGAGACCGGCCTCGAACTGCTGACGCGAGGCCTGGCTGCCGGCAGGGAACACGACCCCCAGCGGGGAGGTGGTCACGGAGCCGAAGCAGCAGCCGTTGAAGAAGCACCCGACGCGGCCCCATGCCAGCCCGAAAGGGATGCACCAGCCAGTGGCATCGACGACCGCGAGGACCGGGACGCGGCTCCGCCACAAGAACGCTATCCCTGCGACCGAGGCCAGAAGGAAACCGCCGTAGAAGGTCAACCCGCCCTTCCAGAACTTGGCCCAGGCGAGGCAATCGACGTATGCGGGGTGGCACACGCGCATCACCGGATCCCACATGCCGTCCAGAGGACCATCCAGGCAGGCCTTCCTGCTCAGCGGCCAGTCCACCTGCAGGGGATCGGTGCAGAGGTGCACGTAGTCCCGGAAGTGCCCGTCGGCCAGGACGCTCAGCACCCGTGCGCCGAAGACACCGACGATGATCATGAGGATCCACATGTCGACCATGACGGTCGGATCGATCCCGGTGCGCTACGCCCACCGATAGATGAGGATCACCGCGAGGATGAAGCCAATCCCGACACCCGTGAAGTAGGACTCGAGCTTGAGCCATTCTCCCCACGCGAGGTGCATCCCGAGCCTTTCCAGCATCGCGTGGAAGTCGAGCAGATCCGGCTTCATGGGGACGTCATCATAGCCCATCGCAACGGCTGGGGAAACGCCCCATATCGACTCTAACTACATCATCGAGGGCCGCGCATGTTACAATATGCACAGGATTTGCGCCCGGAAGGATATCCTCCTCGCCCGTCTGTCGTGGATAGGGCTGGGACTCCTTGCCGGGCTCGTTGCCACGCTGATCGTGATCCTCACATCGACGTCGTTAGTCGAGGATCGCGTGAGAACCGTCCTCCTCGACAAGGCCCAGCAGAAGGTGGTGGGGAGGATCCACGTCGGTGAGCTGGAAATCCATTACATGCCGCTGCGAATAGCACTCCACGACGTTCGCGTCGAGCACGAGACCAGGGGCGCCTTCCTCGAGGCCGACGCCCTCGAGATGACGGTCGACGTCCTTTCGCTTCTCACCGATGAGATCCGGATCTCGGAGGTGGCCCTGATAAGGCCTCACGTCTACCTCGATGTCGAGGAGGGGCGCGTCACCAACCTTCCTGGCCTGCGCAACCCCACCGGGGGAAAGAAGATCGTGCTGGAGTCCCTCAACGTCTCGAACGGCATCGTCCTCGCCAAGATCGTGGAAACGGCACCCTGGCCAGTTGAGATCCGCCTCGGCAACCTCAACATCGACGTGACGGGGGACGACAACGAGCTCTTCGAGGTGAGGACCCTGGCCGGCAGCGGGCAGATCGACGTCGGATCGGTGGTCCGCCCGTTGGACAAGCTCGACCTCAGGGCGACCGTGGACCTCCGCAAGGGCGATCTCCGCATGAACGTCAAGCACGCCGAGCTCGAGATGCTGGACGTGGGCGTCGCGCTGAAGGATGGGAAGATCACGGTCGGCGCCGACAAGCGGATCTCGGCAAGCAGCGACGTCAAGGCAGGGACACCGCTGTCGGTCATATCCTCCCTCATCTCGTCCATCCCGGATCTCCAGGGATCAGGCGAGTGCGAGGGCCGCGCCTCCCTGGACGGGACCGACTACGAGGTCGACGCCAGGTGCTCGATGAAATCGATCCTCGTCAAGAAGAAATTCGTCGGGGACCTGGACGCACACGTCGCGCTGGACCCGGCCGGGGTAGAGCTTCGCGGCGCCAGCCTCAGGCAGGCAGGCGGCGAGCTTAGATTCGACGCGTCCCTCGCCCTCGCGAGCGAGCACCTCGACGTCGAGCTCCGGGGCGAGGCAGACGGCCTGCGCTTCGCCGAACTGGCCACGAACGTCGGCCTCAGGTCCAGCTTCGTCGAGTTCTCCGCCACCGGGCCATTGGAGATGGCAGGGACATTGAAACCCGTGGACGTCGCTGGACAGGTAGACCTGGTGATAGAGGACTTCAGGGTGGGAACGGCGGACTTCAGGGAAGGCCTCGGAAGCGAGATCCTCCGTCTGGGTCCGGCACGAATCCGGGGCGCTGTCACTGCGAGTTCGACGGACTTCACCTTCAAGAATGCCCTGATCACCTCCGGGTCGTCGAGCTTGAGGACGACCGCGAAGCTCGGGTTCGACAAGACGCTCGATATCTCCGCCGACTTCACCCGCTTCGACGGGCGCGACATACCGGATCTCGCCGGCCTCGATCTCGAGGGCAGCGGCAAGCTGAGGGCCACTGTGAAGGGGCCGATGAAGGGGCCTGTCGTGAAGGCGAAGATCGACCTGAAAGGAACGCAGCTCGCTGGACTGGACCTGGGCTCGGTCAAGGGGTCGCTCGTCGCCGACGTGAAGCAGCGGAGGATCGACCTGTCCGACATCTCGGGCTCCATCGGCGGCTCCGTCTACCACATGCCCTCGGGAAGGGTCGAGTTCAGGCCGGCGGCCAGGGGCGGCCTGCTGGTGGCCGGTGACATCGTCGGTGACGAGGTCCACATCCATGACATCAGGCAGGTCTTCTCGATCTCCGGCGGGCTGTACGGTGCCGCCGAGGGGAAGATCGTGGGAACGGCATCCTTCGTCTTCGAGCCGTTCACCAGGGGTCGCGAGCTCCTGATCGACGGAGAGGGCGACATCTCGGACCTCACGCTCTACGGGGAACGCCTCGGCTCTGGCCACGCCAGCGGGGCCTGGGACACGGGCCGACTCGAGATCCGCAATCTCCTGCTCGGCGGTGGAGCCGCAAGGATAGAGGCCTCTGGCATCATGGATCCGGAGGCCGGGCTCGACGTGTACGTCCACGTTCGCGACCTGGACTCGGGCATGATCGCGGCCGTCGACATGGCCGGACAGGGGCTCGCGTTCAGGGCGGACCTGGACGCCCACGTGGGCGGGACGACTGCCTCCCCTGCCGTCGAGGGCGGTCTCCTGATCCTGCGGGATGCAGTCTACAAGGGGGACCCGATCGGGGAGAGCGCCATCGGCATAGATCTGGCCGATGGCATTCTTGTGCTGGACGGACCGGTCGCCGGTGGTCAGCTCTATCTCCATTCGTCGACCGGCACCGACGGCAGGTGGCACACGGACGTCGCGATTCAGGCCAGGGATCTGCTTCTAGGCAAGGGGCCGCTGGGGCTCGAGGACATGGAGAAGGCCAGCGCACTCGTGTCCGGCACCATCGAATCGACGCTCCTGCTCGCAGGCGGATTCGAGGCGAGCGGGCAGATCGCACTGACCAGCGCGGTGCTGGCCCTTCCCGACTACTCGCTCGCCAACGACGGAGCCATCCTGGCGAGCTTCGACAAGTCGGCGCTCGAGCTGGACAGGGTCAAGATGGCCGGGGAAGGAACCCAGATCGAGGTCTCGGGTTCGGTCGGCCGGGAGGGACCCCGCGTCAGCGTCACGGGACAGGCGGACCTGGCCCTCCTGTCGCGCTTCATAGACACGGTCGAATCTGCCGAGGGAACCGTCTATCCTCGCATAGGCGTCGAGGGGACGTGGTCGGAAGTCGACGTGGCCGGCGAGATCGATCTCGACTGCGAGAGCATCGATCTCAAGGACCTTCCGCTAGACATCAGGAACGTCAGGGGGCATGCGTCCTTCAACGAGGGGGCGATGATCATCGACGTCACGGGGGGGGTCGCAGGCGGGAGCTTCACGGCAGCAGGCGGGATGAAGCTGGCGGGCCTCTCCCCCACGGAGTTCGACCTGTACGCTGACTTCAACGACGTGACGATCAAGGTCCTCGGCGACGTGCCCCTCGGGATCGAGGGGCGGCTGACCCTCCAGGGCGCGACCGGTGGCGAAAAGAAGCCGCTTCTTTCCGGGGACGTGTGGATCACCCGTCTCCGGTACACGAAGGACTTCAAGCTGGCCTCGGTCGAGGACATCATGGTCGTCAAGCCGTCGTCGAGCGCCGTGAAGACCTACGACAGCAAGAAGGAGCACCTCAGGCTGGAC
>CAZGVR010000172.1:0-8034 GCA_964528945.1 uncultured Myxococcales bacterium | reverse complement strand
GGACCCCCGCCCGCCCCGGCCTCTCAGGCTCGTGCGACGGCGGCGTGACTGGGGACCCGGGCGCTCGTCGGTGGTCACGAGCGCGGGCCCGAGGGGGCAGAACGTGTCGAAGCTCTTGCCCCTCGCCCACTGGCCCGCCCCGCCGTGCTTCTGCCACCTGCGGGCGGACACGTCGTTCGCCGCGGTGTAGCCCAGGACGTGGCCGAGCGCGCGGTCCTCTGAGACGTCCCTAGCGGTCCTGCCCACGACCACCGCGAGCTCGACCTCGTAGTCCACCTCCGGGCCGCTCGCGCAGCACCGGGGAATGCGGATCGGGTCGCCGGGATCGAGGACGGACGCCGGGTTCTTCATGAACACGGCCGGGTGCTCGGGGATGTCCTGCCCGGTCTCTGCCGCGTGCTTCCCGTAGTTCAGGCCTATCCCGAAGATGGCTCGCGGCACGATCGGGCTCAGGATGCGGCCAACGGGCACGATGCGTCCGGTCGGCTCGATCCCCTCCAACGGGTCGCGGCCGAGCAGGGCTGCGCTGCCGTTGCCCAGATCCTCGCCCCACGCCGCACGCCCGGCATGGTCCAGGAACCTGACGATCCTCATGCTGGCGTTCTCCGTTCCAGCCGACCGGGCAGCCCGGAGTGCCTCTCCAGGCTGCGGCCAGCGGCTATCTCGACTAGGTCCTCTCCGCCCACGAGCAGCACGGAGGTCCGCGCCCTGGTCATGGCGGTGTACAGCACCTCCCTCGTGACAAGCCGCATGTCCTCGCGCGGGAGCGCCACGGCCACCCGATCGTACTCGGATCCCTGGGCCCTGTGCACGGTGATCGCGTGGGACAGCTGCACGCGCCCTCCGAGTGCCTCGACGGGCCAGGCCACGAGTGAGCCGCGCAGGTCGAACACCGCGGACCTCACGGGTCGTCCGGTCCTTCCCGGCCTCTCCACGTCGATCACCATGCCCTGGTCGCCGTTCCACAGTCCCCTCTCGTAATCGTTGCGCAGCACGACCACCGGCTCGCCCGGCAGCATGTCCTCCACCCCGCCGTGCCGGTGCCGGCCCCCCGCCCTGGCCTGGGCCACGCGATCGTGGAGCAGGGCGTTCACCGCTGCCTCGCCCGTACCGCCGCTCTCGCCGCGCGTCAGGCACAGGATGCGCGACCTCCCCGCAAGCTCGAGGAGCGTCGCGAGCCTGGCACGGTCGTCGCCGTCGAATCCGGACGTCCCATGCCTGAACGGGCGGCCCGCGATCTCGAGCGCCTGTCCGCGGCCGCCGCCCGCCTCCTGCCACCAGTCGAGCGCCTCCTCCAGCGTGCAGCCCTGGCCCGTGCGGATCAGCTCTGCGCCTGCGCCCGAGAGCCCGGCCGTGCTCGACGCGATCCTGATCCGCCCGTCCTCGCCTTCGCCCCCCCGCACGAGCGCCGCCCCGTTCCCCTCGCGGAGCAGGCTGGCCGCGGCCAGGATCCGCCTTCCCTCGGGGTGCGAGGGGTCCATCCTGTAGCTCCGGGTGAGCCTCACCACGTGGCCGCCGGGCGTGGCCACGAGGTCGCGCAGCACGGCGCCGGCGTCCACTGGCGGGATCTGGTCCGCGTCGCCGACCAGCACCAGCCTGGTCCAGGGTCCCAGGCTCCGCAGGAGCCTGTCGGCCATTGCCAGGTCGAGCATCGAGGCCTCGTCCACGAATACCGCGCGCTCCTCGAGCGGGTCGTCCTCGCCGTGGTGGAAACGATCCCTGGAAGGAGAGTAGCCGAGCAGCCTGTGAAGGGTCATAGCCTCGGGCAGGGCAGCGAGAAGCCCGGCGTCCGCGCCCGCAGGATCCGGTATCCCCTGGAGCACCGTCGCGACGGACCTCCCGAGCCTGTCGGCGGCCTTTCCCGTGGGCGCGGCCAGGGCGATCGAGGCAGGGCCTGCCTCGCCCGAACCGACCAGGGCCCTCAGCATGGACGCCACCAGGAAGGTCTTGCCGGTGCCCGGTCCTCCCGTGACCACGGTCAGCCTGTGCTGGAGCGCTCCATCGATCGCCTCCACCTGATCTCCGGAGAGGGTTGCCCGCGCTCCATCCAGCAACGGCGGGTGATCGGCCAGGCGGCGCACGGCCTCGCGGGCCGTGCCCGGCGCCGATCGCGGCGCCGTGAGCAGCACCGAGAGCCTGTCGGCGACCCGGGTCTCGAGGGCGTGCATCCTCTGCGTGTAGACAGCGCCCTGGTCCAGGACGATGGGCACCCTGTCGCCCGCACTCCCGACCAGGCCGGCGGGCAGCCCAGCAGGCTCGTGGAGGCCCGGCACCGACGCGGCCGGAAGGCAGGTGGAGCCCTCGGCCATGCCAGCGAGGAGCGCGAGCGAGACGTCCAGCGTCGCGCGCCTCTGCTCCGGGGTCGCCGCCACCGGGAGACGCGACATCTCCCACGCGATCCAGGCGTGGCCGTCCGTGAGCCCGCGGGCTGCAGCGGCCGCGACCAGCTCGGGCGGCAGGATCGACGTGCCCGGCCTCATCCCCTGCCTCCTCCCGGCATTCCGAAGACGCCCGGCTCGCGCCCTGCCTCTGCGCCGTGCACCAGCAGCGCCCGCTCCCATCCCCGGATCTCCTCCAGGGAGGGACGGAAATGGTGTATACCCCTCCTCCCGTCGCTGCCGCCCGCCATGCCCCTCAGGAAGCAGTACACGACGCCGCCCATCTTCTCCTCCAGATCCCGCCCGGACCGGATGCCGAGCATGCGGACGATCGCGAGCGTGTACACGGCCGCCTGGATGGAGTAGTTCGCGTCCACGTGCCTGGCAACCACGTCCGCGTCCCACGACTGGAGCACGTCGCTCTTCCAGTCCAGGATGAAGGTCCGGCCTCCGTGCTCGAACAGGAGGTCCACGAACCCCCGCACCATGCCGCGCCCGGCCACGTGGGCAGGCGCGTCGCCGGGCCGGGTTCCGTGCCAGGGCTCGGGGATCGGGTAGAGGAACTCCATCTCCGCGACCGCCCTGTCGAGGGCGCAGAGCCCGCTGCCCAGCAGCGTGTCGCCCAGCCGCACCGGGCACCGGAGCGCCCCGTGCAGCAGGCGGGCTGCGGCCGGTATTCGTTCCACCGGAAAGCCCGTGCGCGACGCGCAACGCGCCAGAAGATTCGCCGCCGCCCTGGTCCGGGCCCAGCCGTCGGGCGTCGGGCAAGCCGCGACCGCGGCCAGGTCGATGCCCTCCAGTACCTCGTGAAGGAACGTGCCGGTCGAGAGCCCGCCCGGGAGGTACTGGTCCCCGGCTGCGCCTTCGTGCGACGCCGCGGCCTCATGTGCGGGTTCCTCGGATGCCGGCTCCTCCGCATGCGCAGGTCCCGTCGACGCCGGCTCCTCCGCAGGATGGTACGAGTCGCCGGCGAGCGACTTCATCATCGAGTAGGATGTGACCTTGAAGCCCAGGTGGGTCTCGCGAGCGGCCGCAAGGTCCGGCAGCGCAGTGCCGGGCGGCTCCGGAGGCGGCGTCCATGCGCCGAGATCCCGGGCAGGCCCGGCGGGGCGGGCCGCCCCGGCTGGCACCCGGGCGTCGAGCACGCCGAAGAGCCCGATCAGCCTAGACCTGTCCGTCTCGCGAAGCATGGCCCTGAGCCGGGCGTCCAGGATTGCCGCGCATCCCTCCAGCGGCGGTGCCGGGGTCTCGGGCAGTGACTGTCCATCCATGTCGAAGGCCCCGAGGTAGGGCAGGTAGACTCGCGCCCTGGCCCTGGTCATGGCGACGTACAGCAGGCGCTGGTCCTCCTCCGCGGCCTCGGCCGCGATGGCAGCCTCGACGTCCTGCGGCATCCACGCGCCCTGGAGGTGGGCGTGCCTGCGCCCGTCGACGTGGTAGACGAGCGGCGACCTGTTTCCTCCGGTCCTTCCCAGCCCGCCGGCCACGAACACGACCTGCGCCTCGAGCCCCTTGGACTTGTGCATGGTGAGTATCTGCACGGCGGCCCGCTCGCCAGGCAGCTTCATGATGTCGCCCTCGTCGCCGGGCGGGGAGGACACGCCGTCGATCCAGGCGCCCAGCCTCATTGCCAGATCGCTGATGGTGCAAAGCCGCCTCCGTGCCTCCTCGAACAGGACCTCCAGCAGGTAAAGGTGGTTGGTGATCTCCCTCTCCCCGTGCCGCGCGAGGAGGAGCGTCCTCGCGATCCCGCTATCCTCGACGATCGCGCCGTGCAGCCTGTCCCAGCGCCCGGCATCGGCGAGCGCCTTCCACGAGAGGAGGCGCGAGATCAGGGGATCGGCCGCCGTGACGTCGGTCGAGGACATTGCCTCGGCCACGGTCAGGCCGAAGTAGGGCGTGATCCACGCGCGGAACCTCGCTGACCTGTCGGCCGGATCCTCGATGGCCGCGAGCAGGTGCAGGAGGTCCCCTGCCTCGGACGTCGCGAACAGGCCGTCCTGCTTGAAGAAGGCGTGGGGGATGCCGCGTCTCCTCAGGTGCTCGGCAATGCCCCGTCCCTCGGACGCGGTCCTCACCAGCACGTGGATGTCGCTGGCGGCGAGCGGTCGCTCATCGTCCCGTGTCCCCACGCGCAGCGCCGGGGCGCGGTCGTCGAGGATCGCCTCGATTTCCGCGGCCACGCACTCGCCGACGGCCGCCCTGAGATCGTCCATCCCGAGCTGCACGCCAGGCTCGGAGCCCGGGTGCACCAGCAGGACCGGCAGGGCATCGCGTCCATCGCGATCCAGGGCGCGCAGCTCCGGGCGGCCGCAGGACGCCGGACCGTCGTATTCGTTGATGCCGCTGAAGAACCCCGACTCGAGAACGAGGTCGAGCGCCCGGAGCAGCCGCGCCGTGGACCTGAAGTTCTGCGTGAGCGCGTGCTCGCGGCCGCCCGCGTCTGCCATCTCCCGGCGCGCCTGCGCGTACGTGTGCACGTCCGCACCGCGGAACCCGTAGATCGCCTGCTTGGGGTCGCCGACGACCACCAGGCTGCCGCCGCCCCTGCCCGCTAGGAAGACTCGCCCGAAGATCTGCCACTGGACGGCGTCCGTGTCCTGGAACTCGTCGACGAGCGCAAGGCGGAAGCGTGCCGCGATGCGCGCCGCGAGATCGGCACCGGCCTCGCCCTCGAGCGCGTCGCGGACTATTACGAGCATGTCGTCGAAGTCGTGGACGCCCTGCTCGCGCTTGTCCCGCTCGAGCCTGGTAAGGACCCGCGGCAGGAGCACTGCGGCCAGGGCGCCCATGGGAGTGACCGCGCGGGCCGCGATCTCCTCGATGGCGCGGCGGGTCCTCGCGGCCACGCACGAGGGCGGCAGCCCGGCCGGGATCTTGTCGAGGCAAGTGTCGAAGGCGTCCCCGCTGCCGTACCCGAGCCGCCAGGACAGCAGCGCGGGCAGGGCTGCCGCCAGCGATCCTCCCTGCCTGAGTTCCTGCGCGATGCGGGCCAGGTCCGACGCGCGCCTCGACAGGGATTTCCTCGTGGAGTGGTGGATGCCGGCCAGGTCGCGAGCCATGTCCGACTCGATCTCGTCCGGGCCGGGCATCCCCAGGAACGCCCGCTCGAGACCGGGGCGATCCCACGCCGGCGTGATCACGCCGCGCTCGCGCCGGATGAGATCCAGGTCCTTCTCGATTCCGGACAGGCTGCCGCCGTTGCCCAGGATCCCGAGCAGGAGATCCCGCGTGAGTCCCAGCTCCGCGAGCACCCGCCTCGCCTCGTCCCTGAACGCCGATCCGAACATCCGGCGGCCGTCAGCGGTGGCCTCGCCGAACGACCTCCCGGTGAGGAGCGGGTGCTCGTCCATGACCTGCCTGCAGAAGGAGTGGATCGTGCAGATCGTGGCACGGTCGAAGGCCCGCAGCGCCTCCTCGATCCTGGCGCGAGCCTCTCCCCCGCCCGTGCCGAGCATGCCCTCGAGCGCCGACCTCACCCGGGAGCGCAGCTCCCTGGCTCCCTTGTCGGTGAAGGTGACCACCAGGATCTCGCGAAGGGAGACGCGACCCGAGACCACCGCGCTCACGACGAGGTTCTCCAGGGTCCAGGTCTTGCCCGTGCCTGCCGAGGCCTCGATCACCGCGTGTCCGCCGCCCGCGATCTCGTCGAGGATCCCCCGGCGCCTTTCGCGTGGCGAGCTCACTGCCGCCTCCCGGAGATCGACGGGATCCTGGAGGCGGGCAGCTCGAAGCAGCGGGCCATGATCCGGTCCGCCTCCTCGCGCGACGGCAGCGGACGCGTCCTCGGCCTCGGGACCGGGCCGTGATCCGAGCTCGTGCGGGAGAACGGGGATGCGATCATGGTGGCGATCCGCTCGATGACGTCGGACCTCTCGCCCCTGGCCACGCTCCCCATGTGCGCGAGCACCGCCTCGCACGGCATGACCGAACCGTGCGGGAAGGACAGCATCTCGCTCGCTACGCTCGAGATCCAGCCCGAGGCCTCTGCCCGGTCGAGGGCATCGATCTCCATGGTCACGGTCCTGCCCGTGGCAGGCCCGTCGGCCGAGCAGATGACGACCCCGTGCCTGCCGGGCGGAAGCGCCCCCGAGGCCGTGAGCACCGCGTGGTCCACGAAGGCCCTCAGCGCCATGCGCAGCCTGGTGGCCTCGGCAGGGGCACGGGATTCCAGCAGGAAGAGGGTGGCCCTGGGCCCGTCCAGGAGGATCTGCGTCCTCCCGTGGATCTCCATCCGTACCGCGCGCGTGCCGCCCGAGCCGTCCGGCAGCGGAACCTGCACCTCCAGCGGCTCTCGCACATCGCCGGCCCTCTCGGGATCCGCTGCCCTGCCGAACCTCATCGTGGACACCCGCCATGGCGGATCGCCGATCTCCCTGGAGAGAGCCAGGCGCCAGCCCGCGAGCCTTCCGAGGCGGCAGGTCCGCTCGATCCTCGAGAGCACGCCCGTCGGCATGCGGCCGGACAGCTCGAGCCTGATGGCCAGCTCGTCGTATGCGCGCTCCGCGTCCCCACCCGTCGCGAGCGTGGCGAAGACCTCGCGCATGAGGATCGCGGACTCGAGCCTGGACATCTCGAACGGCTCGTCCTCCACCGTTGCAGGATCCGGACCGTCCTCGGCCTCGATCCCCAGCACGTGGCGCGCCGAACCCTGCATCGGGCATTCCAGGAACGATCTCAGCGCGAACATGGACAGCCTGTGGGCGAGCGAGGCCCTGCGCGGCGCAGGATCCCCGGTCGCATCGAGGAACCCGACGGCCTCGCGAACGCGAAGCCAGGAAGGGGGGGACAGCGCCCCCCTGAGCACGGCCGGATCCTCTGCCGCGTCCAGCCTGCCCGCCGCCTCCCGCAGCGAGTCGCCGATCCTCCTGGCCCTTGCCTCGGCCAGGGCCTCCGGATGGGGTATCGGGCCGCGCCGCCCGGGGCCGGATCCGTGGTCGTACTCCTCCTCGTGCCGCCTCAGTGGGTGGGTCATCACGCAGGCTGCCCTGGCTCCGGGTCCGCCCAGCCGCTCGACCGCTCCCAGGATGACGCGCGCCGCGGGCGACTGCTCGATCGGATCCCCGGTGGTCTCGTCACGCGCGACCCAGGACACGGCGAAGGATCTCCGCGCGCAGAGGATGGTCTCGAGCAGCGCGTGCCTGTCCCTCTCCGGCGAGGTGACGTCGCCGGGCACGGGGGCCCCGGCCCTCAGGTCGAGGGGATCCCGCACGTCCTGCGACGGGAAGAGCCCCTCGCCCATCCCGGTCACGAAGATCGCGGCCATGGGCATGGACCTCATGGGCTGGAACGTGGACACGACCACGCCTCCCGCGAGGTGCTGCCCGCGGCTCCACCCCAGGGACTCGATCGCGGATCTCGCCATGAGTACCGCGGTCGTGCATCCCACTCGCGCGGCGCCGAGGTCCCGCTCGCCCATTGCGCGGATCGCGGCCAGGCACCGCTCCAGGTCCCGCGAGTCCCTGCCCGTGGCCGGCGAGATGTACCGCGAGAGCATGGACGAAAAGAGCCTGCCCCATTCCGCCATGGTGAGGGACGCGTCCCTCGCGCGCACCGCGTCCGTCATCAGCGATCTGGCCTCGAGGCCCATGGCGGCCAGCGCCGGGATGTCGGCCGCCGCGGTCTCGACCGGCATGTAGTCGTCCCGACCCGACGA
>CAZGVR010000171.1:7802-8100 GCA_964528945.1 uncultured Myxococcales bacterium | reverse complement strand
GACTCCCAGCTCGCCAGCGACCACATCGTCAGGGTCCTCGATGTGGGCCAGGAGGAACACGATGTCCAGGGTCCCGGAGTGGTTGGCCATGTAGACCGTGCCGCGCCCCCGGGAGCTCACCCCTCCCGGCGGGATGAACACGACGCTGGTCGCCGGCACTATGGTCTCCAGCGCCGGGAAGTAGAGCCTGCAGAACCCGTGGACCAGCGCTCGAAGCCGCCGCTGCGCGCCCAGGTCCCCGGCAACCGCCCGGGCCAGACGTCGCACCTCCTCCCGCTCGTCGGCCGCCCGGTCGAGG
>CAZGVR010000171.1:973-7792 GCA_964528945.1 uncultured Myxococcales bacterium | reverse complement strand
TTGCCGCCGACCGACTGGAGCATCGCCCGCGCGTGCACGGCCGCTTCCCCATGACCAGCGAGAGGAGCCGGTCCCAGGGCCTGGACGGGTCCAGGTCGCGGAAGCGGTGCTTCCTGTAGACGTACTCGGCCACGAAGGCCACGCCCAGGATCCCGTACGAGACCGGGGCGGCGGCCACGAACCACTGCCAGATCTCGTGCAGGAAGATCGCGGCCGTGGCGAGCGCCGTGACCAGGCCCTGCACCGCGACCCAGTACCATGTGACACCCCTGCAGTACCTGACCTGCTCCGGCGGCAGATCCGGCCTGGCCATCCTGGCGAAGGTCTCGACGATGGGTCGTCCCCTGAGGATCGAGACCAGGAAGTTCAAGGCGAACGAGAGAGCGATGAGTGGCGGCACGGCCCTCAGGATCACGGGCCGGTCCACGAAGTACGCCGTGCCGAGCACCGCGATCACGATGCCGCCCTGCAGCACGATGGGGAAGCGGAGCCCCCGGCTCGCGATCGCGTTCCAGACCAGAAGGGGCAGGAGAAGCGCAGCGATCAGGCCCATGGCGGCCCGGGCCTCCAGGAAGTGCAGGCCGAGGAAGACCACCAGCGGGTACGCCACCATGGCCACGGCCCGGGGCCCGGCAGACCCGAGCGGCCTCGCTTCGGCACAGGAGCCTGCATCCGCCGGCTTCACGTCAGCCACCGACGAGGTGCCAGATGGGGCCGCGCCGCCCGTGCTTCCTCAGACGGCGGAAGAAGCGCGGGTTCCAGTTCTTGTCGAGACCCGGGATGATCCACCGCTTGTCCCGCTCCGCCTCCCTCTCGAGCGCCCCCATGAGCGTTTCGCGCACGCCGTCGGCGAGGTAGTAGCAAGGGTCGATCCCGACGCTCCCGCGATCGACGAGCCCTTCCGCGATCAGATCCTCCGTCACTGCGGCCCCGGGGTACAGCCTGACCCCGATCCCGACGGTCACGGAGTCCGGATCGCACCTGCCCACGCATTCGATGGTCTCGCGGACCGTCGCGTCCGTCTCGCCCGGCGCGCCGAACAGGAGGCTCACGTTGAAGCGGAGGCCCGCCGTCCTGCACCCGTCCGAGAACGCGATCGCCTCCGCGGCGGTGAAGCCCTTGCGCATGCGGGCGAGCACGGTGTCGCTCAGGCTGTCGGCGCCCATGTCGATGCCCTCGCACCCGGAGTCCTTCATGAGCCGGAAGAAGCCCGCGTCCCGGAACACGGGATGGAAGTAGCCAGTCCACTTCACCGGCGGGTCGAGGGCGGCCATGGCCTCGGCCACTGCCATGGCGTGACGCTCGGGGAAGTTGAAGACCGAGTCCACGATCGTGACGTGGTCCACGCCGAACCCGTCCCTGAGCAGCGCCATCTCCCGCGCCACGGCGTCCGCGCTCCTCTCCCTCACGCGCCTTCCTTCCAGCAGCGGATAGGAGCAGTAGCTGCAGGGCAGGGCGCAGCCGCGCCTGGTCTGGACCGCCCCGCCCGCGCCCTCGCTGTAGTACCGGCGCACGTCGAAGGCGTCCCAGCAGGGCGAGATGAGATCCAGATCGACGCCGGGCGGCGACCGCAGCACCTTGCCCTGGAGATCCGCGGGCAGCCTGCCGCCGGCGAGGGAGATGGAGGTCGCGAGGGCCGGGAACGCCACCTCGGCCTCGCCAGCGATGCCGGCATCCGCGCCGAACGTCTCCATGCAGGCCTCGGGAAGCAGGGAGAACCCGCTCCCACCCAGCACGACCGGCACCCCGGTGACGGATCGCACCGCTGCGACGTTCTCCCTCAAGGCCTGGACCTCGCTCTTGTGGTTGGGAAAGGACATCAGATCGATGTTCCTGATGCCCAGGCCGACCAGCTCGGGATCGGACTCGCGGATGGATCTCTCGATCGCGGCGCGCGGATCCGGCTCGAAGATCAGGTCCAGCGTCCGGACGTCGTGGCCCTGCGCCCGGAGCGCGCTGACCACGTAGGCGCAGCCGATGGGGTAGGGAGGCTCGGGGTTCATCTCCCTGTTCAGGGCGACAACCAGGATCCTCACCGCGGATGCCCCTCCCCGGCGTGCTCGAGCACTGCACGCTCCACGATCCCCCGGTCAGCGTGGGCCGGGATGGTCACCCGGAGGCCGGGCTCGTCCCTCATGGCGGCCCTCGCGGTCCACTCGGCCCCGCGGTTCCTCGCCCAGCTCCGCCGCGCGATGCCGTTCATGACGTCCCAGAACATCATCCGGTCGATGCGGCGGTCGTAGGCCTCGGAACCGTCGAGGACCATGCCGAAGCCGCCGTTCAGCGCCTCGCCCCAGCCCACGCCGCCGCCGTTGTGCAGCGAGACCCAGGTCGCCCCGCGCATGGCGTCGCCCACGAAGTTGTGCACGGCCATGTCGGCGCAGTGGCTGCTCCCGTCCGAGATGTCGGCGGTCTCCCTGTACGGGGAGTCGGTGCCTCCCACGTCGTGATGGTCGCGCCCGAGCACGACCGGGGCGCCTACCCTTCCGGAGCGGATGGCGGCGTTCATGGCCCTCGCGATCCGGACCCTGCCGGCGGCGTCCGAGTAGAGGATGCGGGCCTGCGAGCCCACGACGAGTGCGTTCTCGCGCGCCGCCCCGATCCACCCGAGGTTGTCCAGGATCTGCTGCCTGGTCTCGTCGGGCGCCTCGGACGCGGCCCTCTCGAGGACCTCGGCCGCGATCGCGTCCGTCTCCTCGAGGTCCCTCGGGTCGCAGCTCGTGCAGACCCACCGGAAGGGCCCGAAGCCGTAGTCGAAGCACATGGGCCCCATGATGTCCTCGACGTAGGAGGGGTACGCGAACCGGCCGCCGTCGGCCGTGATCCCGGGCGCGCCCGCGCGGCTCGCCTCGAGCAGGAAAGCGTTCCCGTAGTCCCAGAACGCCATGCCCCTCCCGGCGACCGCGTTGATGGCCTCCACCTGGCGACGCAGCGACTCCTCGACCCGGAGCCTGAACCCGGCCGGGTCGCGCGCCATCGTCTCGTTCGACTGCTCGAAGGACATGCCGGCCGGGTAGTACCCTCCGGTGAAGGGGATGTGGAGCGACGTCTGGTCGGACCCGAGATCGACGTGCATCCCCTCGCGCGCGAGCCGCTCCCATAGGTCGACGACGTTCCCGAGGTATGCGAGCGAGAGAGGGGCCCGATCTCGCCTGGCCCTCTCGATCCGCCCCAGCACGAGGTCAAGGCTCTCCTCGACCTCCATGACCCAGCCCTGGTCCTTCCTCTTCCTGACCACCTTCGGGTTCACCTCGGCGATGACCCCGACCGCCCCGGTGATCACCGCGGCCTTTGCCTGGGCGCCGCTCATCCCGCCGAGGCCCGAGGTCACGAACACGCGACCGGCCAGGTCGGATCCAGGGGGGATGCCGAGGTACTTCCTGCCGGCGTTGAGGAGCGTGATCGTGGTGCCGTGCACGATGCCCTGGGGGCCTATGTACATGAACGAGCCGGCCGTCATCTGGCCGTAGGACGTGACGCCGAGCGCCGAGAGCCTCGTGTAGTCGTCCTTGCCCGAGTAGTTGGGGACCGTGATCCCGTTCGTGATGACGAGCCTGGGGCTCGCTGGGCTGGACGGGAAGAGGCCCAGGGGGTGGCCCGAGTACAGGACGAGCGTCTGATCGTCCGTCATCTCGGAGAGGTACCTCATCGCGAGGAGGTACTGTGCCCAGTTCTGGAAGACCGTGCCGTTGCCGCCGTAGGTGATCAGCTCGTGCGGGTGCTGGGCCACGGCCGGGTCCAGGTTGTTCATCACCATGAGCATGATGGCGGCGGCCTCGCGCGATCTCGCGGGGTACTCGTCGATGGGACGCGCCCTCATCTCGTAGGAGACCGGACGGAACCTCCGCATGTAGATCCGCCCGTCCCGGGCGAGCTCGCGGGCGAACTCCGGGGCAAGCGCCGGATGGAGCGCCGGGGCGAAGTACCGGAGCGCATTGGCGACCGCCAGCTCGCGCCCCCGGACGTCCAGGGTGAGCGGGCGCGGCGGCGCATGGTTGATCAGCGGATCGTGCGGTGGCACGTCCGGGAGCTCGTCCGGGATCCCGGCCGCCACGGCAAGCCTGAAGTCCTGCAATGCCTCGTCCTCCGTGACACGTAACATACCGTCCCGGCATGCTCGCCGCAACCAGGCGCGCGGCCATGTTGCCTTCCATGCCCGGACGGAATATACAAAAAGGGTCGACCGCGCCGCTTCAAGGAGCAGGACATGGCCCAAACCGGCAGAAGGATCAGGATCCTCATCGCGAAGCCAGGGCTGGACGGCCACGACAGGGGTGCGAAGGTCGTTGCCAGGGCGCTCATGGACGCGGGGAACGAGGTGATCTACGCCGGCCTCAGGCAGACCCCGGAGATGATAGCGCGCACGGCCGTGGACGAGGACGTGGACCTCGTGGGGCTCTCCATCCTGTCCGGAGCGCACGGGACCCTGCTGCCGGAGGTGGTCGAGAAGCTCGAGGCGGCGGGAGCCGGCCGCGTCAAGGTCTTCGCGGGCGGTATAATCCCCGAGGAGGATCATCCGGCGCTCCTGGCCGCCGGCATCGCCGCCCTGTTCGGTCCCGGGACCAGCCTGGCCACCATCACCGACTGGGTGGCGGCGAATGCCACGCCCGCCTAGGATCCTCTTCGTCGAGGACGACCCCTCGCAGGCCGCCCTCCTCGGCAAGCTCCTGGACTCGCAGGGCTACGAGGTGATACGCGCCTCGGACGGCGTGGAGGCCATCGACAAGGCCATCGCGCACGTGCCCGACCTCGTGCTCCTCGACATCAGGATACCAGGGCTCGACGGGTACGAGGTCGCCCTCAGGCTGCGCGCCGAGGCGTCGCTCTCGCAGATCCCGATCATCGCCCTGTCGGCCCACGGGGACCCGAAGACCGCCAAGGCGGTCGGATGCGACGACCTCCTGCAGAAGCCCATAGACACGAGGCGCTTGCTGGACCGGCTGGACCGCACCTTCGGCGATCACCTCGTGCCCACCGTGCCGCCGCCGGTCCCGCCCGGCTCCAGGCGCCCCGAGCCGGACCTGCTGGCGGCCAAGGGCGGCGAGATCGTGGAGAAGCTTCGCACGAAGATCCAGGAGCTGGAGGGCTCGAGGGATCGAATCGAGGCCCTGGAGAAGGCGAGGGCCGAGTTCTACCGCAACGTGTCCCACGAGCTCTGCACGCCGCTCACGCCCAGCATGGGCTACGCGAGCCTCCTGCTCGATGGCAAGCTGGGCAAGCTGAGCGCCGAGCAGCTTCGGGCCGTGAAGAGCATCGACAAGAGCCTCGAGCGGATGAAGCTCCTGGTCGAGGATCTCCTGGACGCGACAGCGCTCCAGACCGGCCTGATCACGGTCCGGCCCTCGACGTTCGAGGCCCTGCCGCTCCTGGTCGAGGTGGCGAGCCGCCACGAGGAGGCTTCGCTGGGCAAGAACGTCGAGGTCAGGCTCTCGGTGTTTCCCGGGCGCAACCTGAGGATCACGACGGACAGGGAGAAGCTCGGCCGCATCGCGCACCACCTCCTCGGCAACGCCGTGAAGTTCACGCCCGCGGGCGGAACGGTCTTCGTGTCGGTCCTCAAGGAGCAGGATCACTTGACGCTCGACGTGTACGACGGCGGTCCAGGGGTTCCGGCCTCGGATCTGGGCCGCATCTTCGAGCCGTTCTACCAGGTGGACGGATCGGTCACGCGGGCCCACGGAGGCATGGGGCTGGGCCTCGCCATCGTTCGCCGTCTCGCGGACGCGCTCGGCGGGGTGGCGTGGGCCGAGTCGCCGCCAGGACCGTCCGTCAGGATACCGGGGCTGCCAGACGTGACCACGGGCTTCCTGGTGAGGGTCAGGCTGCCGGCCACGAGAGGAGGGGAAGCGAGATGAGATCCAGGAACCTCGCCGTGCTGCTCGTTGCCTCGAGCGCGCTCGCGGCCGCCGTCCCCGGGCCTGCCAGGTTTCCCGGGGCACTCGTCGGCGAGATCGCGGTCCCGTCCCCGAACATCACCGGGATGGCGACCGACGGGAAGACCCTGTGGGTCGCGGAGCGGAAGGTCGACCTGATCTACGCCATCGACATGTCCACCGGCTCGGTTGCGGGCCAGATCCAGTCCCCGGGCTTCAGGCCCGCTGGCCTGGCGTTCGACGGGAAGAACCTCTGGGTGGCGGACATCCAGTCGGCGAAGGCGTACAGGCTGGAGCCTTCCACGGGCCTCGTGTCCCGCGAGATCCCCCTGCCAGGAGCGTATCCGCAGGGTCTCGCGCACGACGGGACCCACCTGTGGATCGCGGACAGGGGAGAGGCCAGGATCTTCAGGATCTCGACGACGGACGGGACCATCGTGAAGAGCTTCCCCGAGCCTGCGAAGGGCACGACAGGCCTCGCGTACTTCGACGGCTGGCTCTGGGCCGCGGGCAGGCTGGACGACGAGATCTACCGCATCGATCCCGAGCGCGGCCTGGTGGTCGGCGTCCTGCCCTCGCCAGGGCCGCACCCCTGGGGGCTGGCGCCTTCGAGCGGCGGGGAGGACCTGCTCTGCGCGGACCAGCAGGCAGGCAAGATCCTCCGCGTCGCGCTCACGGGCGGCGACGACCCGTGGGTGAGGAAGGACCCCAGGGAGTACGACCTGGTGTTCACGGACGACGTGTGGAACTACGGCAAGGATCCGCTCGAGAAGCTGGACGTGTGGATCGCGCTGCCCGAGCCCGGGCCGGGCCAGGACGTGATCTCCGGGCCTGCCTACAAGGTGCAGCCCACGGCCGTCACCGAGAACTCCATCGGCCGGAGCTATGCCCGCTGGTTCTTCGAGAAGCTTGCCGCGCCTGGTCGCGCGACAGTGGAGGTGTCCTG
>CAZGVR010000171.1:0-963 GCA_964528945.1 uncultured Myxococcales bacterium | reverse complement strand
AGGACGTGAAGGACGTGTGGCTGGCCGACACCGAGAAGTACCTGATCGGCGATCCCTACATCGAGAAGGTCGTCAAGGCCGTGGTCGGGGCCGAGAAGAACCCGTACTGGAAGGCAAGGCTCCTGTACGAGTGGGAGATCGAGAAGCTCGAGTACAAGCTCGCGGGCGGGCACGAGAACGCGCCCAGCGTGCTCCAGCGCGGCAACGGCTCGTGCTCGGAGTACACGTTCTCGTTCGTGTCCCTGTGCAGGGCCGCGGGCGTGCCTGCTCGGTGGGTCGGGAGCGTGGTCGTGCGCAAGGACGACGCGTCCGAGGACGACGTGTTCCACAGGTGGGCCGAGGTCTGGCTCCCGCCCTACGGCTGGGTGCCCGTGGACGTTAACCACGGGGACAGGCCCACGCCGAGGGAGCGCGCGCTCGGGTTCGGCCACCTCACCAACAACCTGCTGGTCACCACGGTCGAGGGGCCTGTCGCCGAGAACCCGCTCGGGTGGGGCTACAACTCGTCGGCCGAGTGGTCCTACAAGGGGACCGCCAAGGTCTATGAGGAGCCCATCGCCGAGTGGAGGCCGCTGGCGCCGTAGATCCCGCAAGCACGCGCGCGCTCCTGCCGTGCTCATGCCAAGCGCACGGTGTGCTCATGCGAAGCCACGCTGTGCCCACCATGCGCGTCTCCGGCGAATATATTGCAATCTTGAATAGGGCGATAATGGATCTTGGGGGGGGAGTGCGTGCAAGGGCGGCAAGGAGGACCGACGGTGGAGCGGACATGGGGAACATCGGCTGGGTAGGATTGCCAGTCGAGCGACCGGAGTCCAGCAATGGGGCAATGGGAGCCTTGATGTGCCTGCGAACAGCTAGCCCGGATTTCTCAGATGGGCTTCCACGATCTGATACGCCTGAACGAAGATCACCCGCATGAACACTGACTGAAATCACTGTTCGACCACTCAACCGAGGGGA
>CAZGVR010000170.1:7177-8122 GCA_964528945.1 uncultured Myxococcales bacterium | reverse complement strand
ATCGAGGCCGCCGATCCGGCCGTGCTGGTTCAGGACGGTACTCACGACCTGCGCGGCTGGGTGGGGGGAGTGAAGTACGGATGGACGAGATCGTACAGGCTCGCCGGAAGCAGGATCGAGGTGGCCCTTGCGTGGTGAAAAGAAATCGACCGATTACCTGCCTGGACTCTGTCCTGCTGTTCATCTTGCGATGATCGTTGCGGGTGTGTCGACATTCCTCGAGGCCTGCTCGTGCAGCAGTCGCGACGGAACTGACGGGGATGTCGCGGGAGATGCCTTGGAAATCCCGGATGACGAGTCACTCGACATTCCCCAGGACGACACGTCATCGGAACTCGACGCGAGCAGTGACCCGGATACGACAGACGCAGATCTCCCTGACTCGTCTTCAGACTGCTTCCTGTCTTTCGACGGTGGCTACGACCTCACAGGAATAGGATTGGAAGAGATACCAAGAGACCGGCCGCCGACGGACTGCGGGGAATGCTGCAGGCAAGTCTCGTTTGCAGACGACATGCTGACCTTTCCGAGTTCTTTGGATGTTTGGGGGGGGTACCTAGTTTATAGTACGCAAGATACTTACTGCAGTACCGAATGCTGGGACAGGGTCGTTGTGGTGGATCTCGAAAGCCAGATTGAGTACCTGGTCGATGAAAGGCTGGAAGAGCCGGGAATACCAGACACGGTGCTAGAGCTTATACGGGAACCCACTATCTACGAAGATAGAATATATTACTCGCATTCTAGCTGGACCATGACATCACTTACCGAGGAACTCCACTGCGAAATAGTGCGTTACTCGTTGACTGATGGCACCAGTGAGATAATCCATCATTTCACGACCTGTGGCTCTGGTTGCTGGTGCCCCAAGCAGATGGACGCATACGGGAACTACCTTGTGTGGCACGATAACAGGTCGGGGTACGCTGGCGGTCAGGAGGTGAG
>CAZGVR010000170.1:0-7167 GCA_964528945.1 uncultured Myxococcales bacterium | reverse complement strand
TGCTCGATCTTGCAACAGGAATCGAATCCACAATATAGGAACAAGCAGTCGGGAATCCATACGTATGGGGTACGACCGTGGTCTACGATTGGTTTCCTACCAGCCTTGATATCGTCAACATATACGATACTATCGATGAGACCACGACATGGCTGACCGACGGAGTCAACGATCGCTGGTACATCAGGCTCTGGGAGTCCTTGGTAACATGGTCAGACGCCCGCGCCGGCGGTACGCAGGCCGACCAGGCCTTCGCCGACATCTACATGATGGATCTGGCAGACGGGGTCGAGATCCCGGTCTGCACCGACCCGGCCTCGCAGTTCGGGAGCTTCGTGTTCGGTGATCTCGTGGTATGGCGCGACCTCCGGAATGACCCTTCGTACCCCAACAACTACGCGGCGGCCACCAACGTAGATATTTACGGATACAGAATATCTTCCGGCGAGGAGTTCCAGATCACCGATCTTCCTACAAGGGAATGGGCCATCCGCCTCTTCGACAACCACGTCTTCTTCCTGATGGAGGACGACTCGGGCGTCGAGAGCATCTTCATGAAGGAAATACCGACACCTTAGTCAGCGGAATCGATCTAGGCCCATCGTTCAGCCCGAACCGGCCGGAACGCAATGCACGGCTGACCTGCCGGAAGGGACGCCTGCTCGAAGCTCTTGGATGGCCGGACGTTGCAGGGCGGGGGAGACGGACGTAGTCCGGGCGCTTGGACCGAGGAGGAAGCCACGGTCGAGGCGCCGTGCGCGACGCCGCACGCCGTCGACCTGGCCAGGATCTTCGCGAGCTCTTGATCGGGGACAGTACGGCAAGCCCGCCCCTTCCCCGCTCGGTCGACATGCCCTACCAACTCCGGACCGTACCGGCTAATAGATCCGAAGGGACGGCTAACGGCCTGGACCGGAGGGCAACGTGACTGCAAGCAGGTGGGCGAGGATCGCGACGTGGCTCGTGGCAGGGACCATGGCCTACAACCTCGCCGAGGCCGTGATCGCAGTGTGGTCGGGAGTCGTGGCACGGTCCATCGCGCTCGTGGGATTCGGGCTCGACAGCGTGATCGAGCTTGCCGCGGGCGCGGTCGTCTTGTGGAGGCTGGTCGCCGGCGGCCGTGAGGCAGCGGAGAAGAGGGAAGGGGTGGTTCTGAGGTTCGTCGGAGGCACGTTCCTCCTGCTCGCGATCTACGTGACCGTCCAGGCCGTGTGGGTGATCTACCGGCGCGAGGCGCCGGAGGAGAGCGTGGTCGGCATCGCGCTCGCCATCGCATCCCTCGTGGTCATGCCGCTGGTCGCGTGGGGCAAGCTCACCGCGGCCAGGAAGCTCGGGAGCCGGGCGCTAGCGGCCGAGGCCAGGGAGACGCTCGCGTGCTCCTACCTCTCGCTCGCCCTGCTCGTCGGGCTGGTGCTGAACGCGGCCGCGGGCTGGTGGTGGGCGGATCCGGCTGCGGCGCTCCTCATGGTGCCGTGGCTCGTGAAGGAGGGCATCGAGGGCGTGAGGGGCGGGGACGACGACGACGAGGACTGAGGCCGGCCCTCAGTCCACGGAGGGCGGCGGGCCGTAGGTCGGCACGATGTTGATGACCCTCTTCATCTTGAAGCCGTGGACCTTCACGCCCTTCTTCTTGCCCGTGGTCGCGTCGTCCTGCGCATCGGCGGCATCCTGGTCCCCGGCCAACTCGCCGCCGTCCAGAGCCTCGACCACGCCCTCGGCGTCCGGGTCGGCTGCCGCGTCAGCGGCCGGCGATGGCTCGGGCGTGAGGTCGGGCGGCGCCTCGGTGGCGGGCGGCGGCGGAGCCTTGTGCGCCTTTCCTGCAGGCTTGCACCCGCCGAACCCGAGCGCGGTCCCGCAGAGCGCGGCCCAGAGCATCTTCTCCCAGAGCCTGGCCATGGAACCCTCCCCTCAACCGGCACTGCCCGGCAAGGCCGGGCCTGAGTGACTATACATCACCCCGGAGCGTCGAGCAGCTTCGCCGCCTCGGCGGCCACGCGCGCCTTCACCTCGGCCCAGAGGACGGCGGTCATGCCGGCAGGCATGACGGGATCCCGCTCCGCGTCATCGAACCAGCAGAGGGCCCGGGCCACGTGGTAGAGGTCCGGCTCGGACAGCCCGAACCTGAGTAGGTACGCCGAGCCGGCCTCCTTCATGGAGAGGCGCGATCCGAGGATCGCATGGATGTCCCAGAAGTCGCGGCGGATGCCGCGCCTGGCGATGGCGGCGAGCTTCATGGCCGCGAGGTCCCTCATCCCGGCGACGGGGAACCCGGCAGGCCCGGGCACGGCTGGCTCGAGCAGCGGGTAAGGGTACAGCACGAGATCGACCGGGACCCCGGACACTACGATCCTGAGGGTCGCGTCCGAGATCCCGAGCACCCTCGCCCCGGTTGTGCCCTCGCGGAGGGCGTCCTTCATCGATTCCAGGTCGAGATCGCGATCGGTCGTGAAGAGGTCGAGATCCCGCGAGAGCCTGTGGCCCAGGTGGTGCGCGATCGCGCTCCCGCCCGCGAGGTGGAACCTCCCGATCCCGGGGGTGCCGCTCAGCAGGGCCAGGGCGCGGAGCTGCTCCGCCGCCAGTCGGGTGGGCTCGCCCACTTCTCTCCCTCCGCTTCGAGGACCTTGCGCCAGAACGCGATCGTCCGGTCGCTCAGCTCCGGGTGGCCGACGTCGCGCAGGAACACGTGGATCCGATCGAGGCCGTACGACCGCACGGCCCAGCGCACCTCCGCCATCCCGCCGAACTCGAGGACGCGCGGCAGGACGAAGACCTCGTCCCGGCCGGCGTCCAGCCCGCCTGGGTCCACGTCCCAGAAGAGCCAGCGCATCTCCACGGGGATCCCGGTCACGACCTTGCGCCTCCTTGCGTACGGTGCGAGCGTAACACGCGGGTGTGTACCTGTCACGATCCACGGTACGGCATGGGGTGGGTTGTCGAGTCGTTCAGGGTTGTCGAGGTTGTGCGTATCGACGGAGTTGTGCCAATATTGGGAAGTCGAAACCATGCAAATCAAGAGTATCCAGCTGGATGGGTCGGTCTTGGAGTCTTTCTGCCGGCGGCACCATGTGAAGCGCATGTCCGTGTTCGGCTCGATCCTGCGGGACGATTTCGGTTCCGACAGCGACATCGACATGCTGGTCGAGTTCGAGCCGGGTCACGTGCCGGGCCTCGCCTTCTTCCGGATGGAGGCCGAGCTGTCGGAAATGCTGGGGCGGAAAGTGGACCTGAACACGGTCGGTTTCCTCGGAAAGAGCATCCGGGAATCGGTCCTGGCAGCGGCAAGGGTCGTGTATGACGCGGCATGACGACCGGATCAGGCTGGGCGACATGCTCGACCACGCACGTGAGACCTGCCAGATGATGGAGGGGAAAACCATCGATGATCTGGTGACGGATCGGAAGCTCGCCCTTGCCGTGGTCCGCCTGCTGGAGATCATCGGCGAGGCAGCCGCGCACGTCTCTCCGGTGACGCAGCTCAGGCTCGGCGGAATCCGATGGGGGGAGATCGTCGGGTTGAGGAACAGGCTCGTACATGGTTACGGAGACGTGGATCTCGAGATAGTGTGGCAGATCGCCACACGAGAGTTGCCCGAACTGATCGACGTCCTCGATGGCGATATAGGGCCATCGAACGATCGATGACGGGTCCGGAAACGACGCGTCACTGTCGTCGATCAGGACATCAGGTGAGGGGAAAGATGCGAAGCACTCTTGTAATCGTCGGGGTCGCGCTCGTCCTTGCGGGCTTCGCACGGGAGGCGGCGGCGGGCGAGCCCGCGGGCGAGGCGCAGACCAGCTTCGACAAGGGCGTGGGCATGTACAAGGACGGCGACTGGGCGGGCGCGCTGGCCGAGTTCCTGGCCGCGTACAAGGCCAAGCCGCACTACTCGGTGCTGTACAACATTGCGCAGTGCCATGCCATGCTGGAGCAGAACGCCGAGGCCATGGATACCTACGAGAAGTACATGGAGGAGGGCGCGGACTTCATGTCCGCGGACAGGCGCGAGCTGGTCCTGTCCGAGATCGAGCGGCTCGAGGGTCTGCTGAGCCCGGTCACCCTGGATGTGAAGCCGGAAGGCGCGTTCGTGATGGTGGACGGCAAGGTCGTTGGCAAGGCGCCGATCGGCGAGGTCGTGTGGCTCGACCCGGGAGAGCACGCGTTCATGGTGCAGAAGGACGGGTGGAAGACGATCTCGAGGACGCACCTTCTCAAGCGCGGCGAGTCGGTCACGCTCGACTTCGCGCTCGAGGAGGTGAAGACGCCGGGGAAGATCGCGGTGGACTCCAAGGTCGCTGGCGCCGTGGTCGCGGTGGACGGCATCGAGGTCGGGCCGGCGCCCTGGAAGGGCGAGGTCGAGGCCGGCACGCACGTCGTCAAGGTGACCGCACCGGGCGGGAAGACCGACTCGACAGAGGTGGAGGTGGGCAACGGCGAGACCGTGAAGATCGTGCTGGACCCGCTGGCGCCCACGGACGCCCCGAAGATCGTGGCGGCGAAGGAGAAGGGCAAGAAGATCGGAGCGGCGCCGTTCGGGACGGCCGCTGCCTCTGCGCTGGCAGCAGGCGTGGCAGCCATTGCCCTGGGCGTCTCGGACAAGAAGAACCACGACGAGTTCATGGCGTTTCGGGGCGACGTAGCGGACGGGACTTACACGGGCACGGACTACGCAGACAAGCAGAAGGAGTACATGGACAAGGGCAAGGCATTGAACGGCGGGTTCGTGGCGAGCATCGCGATCGCGGCGGCCGGAGTGGCGGCGGCCGCGATCCTCGCGCCGTTCACCGAGTTCGGGAACACGGGCAAGGTCGGCGTGCAGGCTTCCGTCGCGCCCGGATGGGCCGGCGCCTCGGTCGAGGTGTCGTTCTGATGCGGGCCCACATGACATCACCGGACCGGATCCCGACGTTGCCAACGCTCGCATGCATTGCCCTTGCGTTGACGGGGTGCAACGCGCCCTACGACTACGACGTGCCCATCGTTCACCCGGACGCGGATGCGGAGAACGACACGGCGGCCGATGACGGCACTGACTCGCTGGACGAGACGGACATGTCGGACTTGCCGGATACCACCGATACGGCCGATACCCCCGATACACCGGATCTCGAGGAAGAGGACGCTGACGAACCCGACACGGACCTGGACACGCTCGTGGACCCTGACCCGGATACACTGACCGATCCGGATCCCGACACGTTAATGGACCCGGATCCCGACACCGGCGCCGATCCGGACGCTGATCCTGACACGACGGTGGACACGGACGTCACGACCGATGACGCTTGCACGCCCGACTGCTCGGGCAGGGAGTGCGGCCCGGATCCCGCGTGCGGGACGTCGTGCGGGACCTGCGATCTCGGTTACTCATGCATCGCAACAGGGCTGTGCGAGCTGACCTGGGTCACGATCAGGGCGGGAACCTTCACGATGGGGTCGCCAACCGGGGAGCCGGGGCGCAACTCGGACGAAGTGGAGCACACTGTCACGCTGACCCGTGACTACCAGATGCAGACCACCGAGGTGACGCAGGATCAGTTCTACGACCTGATGGGGTACCGGCCCTCCTCCGCTGCTTCCTGCGGCGGGAGTTGCCCGGTGGAGACGATCAGCTGGCACGAGGCGGCCGCGTACACGAATGCGCTGTCTTCCTCCTCGGGGCTCGCCTCGTGCTACGCGTGCACCGGAAGCGGGGCGAGCGTCACATGCTCGATTGGCGGGATGTACGAAACACCCTGCGATTGTCCGGGATACAGGCTGCCGACGGAAGCCGAGTGGGAGCACGCGGCGCGGGCGGGCACGACCGGCGGGACTTACAACGGAACTTCGACGCTCACGGGCTGCGAGAGCTCGAACGCGGTCCTGGATCCTGTTGCCTGGTATTGCGGGAACGCCGGCTCGACGCCGCATCCTGCAGGAGGGAAGGATCCGAATGCGTGGGGGCTCTACGACATGCTGGGGAACGTGTGGGAGTGGTGCCAGGACTGGCAGGATTCCTATTCTGGGAATGCCGTAGATCCACGTGGACCTTCCTCGAGTTCCGACAAGATGAAGCGCGGGGGCTCATGGTACAACGGTGCGGGTTATTCCAGGAGCGCGGATCGGGACTGGAGTGCCGCCTCCGTGCGAGGCAACGACCTCGGCTTCCGTCCTGTGCGCACGCTGCCCACGGGCGACTGGGTGAGGATCCCGGCCGGCACGTTCACCATGGGGTCGCTTGGCGGTGAACTCGGGCGCCAGCCTGACGAAACGCAGCACACCGTCACATTGACGCGCGACTTCCTAGTGCAGGCCTCCGAAGTTACGCAGGACCAGTTCGAAGCGCTGATGGGGTACAACCCATCGGCATTCTCGGCGTGCGGTGGCGACTGTCCTGCGGATCGTGTGAGATGGCACGAGGCGGCTGCATACACCAACGCGCTGTCGGCCAGTCAGGGGCTGCCGACCTGCTACACGTGCAGCTGAAGCGGAACGAGCGTGACGTGCTCACCGAATGTCGCATACACGAAGCACCACGATTGCCCCGGCTTCAGGTTGCCCACGGAGGCGGAGTGGGAGTACGCGGCACGGGCCGGGACTGCCGGCGGGACCTACAACGGCGACACCACTCTTTCGGGATGCGCGTCCTCAAACCCGGTTCTCGATCCGATCGCATGGTTCTGCGGGAACTCGGGTGTGAGCTATGCCGGGTGCGCCGACACGAGCAGCTGGGGTGGACCATCGTGCGCCGGCACGCACCCTGTCGGTAGTAAATCGCCGAATGCATGGGGCATGCACGATGTACTAGGCAATCTGTACGAGTGGTGCGGCGACTGGTACGCGGCGTACACGGGGTCCGTCACCGACCCGGACGGGAACGCAACTGGAACGGAGCGGGTGTATCGTGGCGGTGGCTGGGGATACGAGGCGCAGCACATCCGCGCAGCCTTCCGGGGGAAGTACGACCCGACTTACCCAAGCACCAGCTTCGGCTTCCGACCGGTGCGCACTCTGCCCACGGGCTCGTTCGTTCGCATTCCGGCCGGCACGTTCACCATGGGGTCGCCGACGACCGAGACGGGGAGGGACTCTGACGAGACGCAGCACACGGTCACGCTCACGCGCGACTTCCTGATGCAGGCGATCGAGGTCACGCAGGGCGAGTTCCAATCCCTGATGGGCTACACCCC
>CAZGVR010000169.1:4583-8207 GCA_964528945.1 uncultured Myxococcales bacterium | reverse complement strand
GGCCGACGCCATCATCTCGGCCGACAACAGCCTCCTGCGCGGGCTCACCCGGGAGGACCTGGAGCTCCTGCTCTCCTGAGAGGCGGGGCGCGGGCTCAGGGGAGGCAGACCAGACGCCGGGTCGCCGCGCCCGCGGCGGAGCCGTAGAGTATGACCCTGCGAGCGAGGATGCCCGCATCGACGATCCTCTCACGGTAGCGGCGTGCGAGGTCTAGAGCTTCTCCATCAGCCATTTCTCCAGCTCCGTCGCCCATGCGATCAGGTCCCGGGCGGCCTGATCCTAGATGGTCTTCTTGCGCTCCATGCCGTAACGCGAGAGCATCTGCCACCTGTTCAGCGAATCGCAAAGCGACGCCTGCTGCTCGTCGAGGACGATACCTGCGATCTCTGCGAGCCGGTTGAGGTTATGGAGGGGTGGGGGAACCGCGCGCGTCGAACGGGCGACATGCGCCTTCATCGCTTTTTCGATTGACAGGTGCATCCAGAAGAGGGCCTCGGGCCAGAAGCGCTTCTCGGCAAGTACGGGCACGGAGCGGCATGCTTCCAGCGCCCCGTTCCTCCAGTGCTCTACTTGCTTCTCGACGTCCACGACGGCTATGCGCCTTCCATGGAAGAACTCTACCGCAAGCCACCGTCGAGGCCAAGTTCCCGCGAGGCCCATGGCTCCGGGGGCGAGACGAGTCTGCCGACCCCGAGTCATCGCGTGGCGGTTGTCGCGACGACGGAGATCTCGTACATTGACGGAAGCGGCCGCAAGGATGCCCCGACTGGGGGGCCGTGGCATCCGGCCTCGCGGCCAGAGGAGGGGTGAGGACATGCGAGCTCGCTGTCTGGTGGCCATCCTGGCTGCGGCCCTCGCCGCGCAGTGCAAGGGAAAGTCGAAGGCGGACGACTGCCTGACGTTCGAGCTAATGGAGGGCAGGGCGAACGTGCCGAGCAACGTCATGCTGTTCTTCGGGGTGAAGACGTGCGGCGGGGATCCGCTGCCCGGCCTGCTGGCGGACGAGTTCGTGATAGAGGAGGACGGGAGCCCGATATCGATCTACGAGAGCCGGCAGACGATCCTGCCCACCTCGCTCGGGTTCGACCTCGTGTCCGTGCTGCTCCTCGACATGTCGGGATCGATCATCGACTCCGGCAACCTGCCCGCGCTCCAGGGCGCGGCCAACGCGTTCGTGGACAGGCTCGCGGGCGCGCAGCGCGTGGCGATCTTCACTTTCGACGGCCGCGCTGACCTGCAGCCGCTGGTAGACTTCACGACCGACGACGCGGCCCTGCACGCGGGCATCGACTCCCTGAGCGGCTACACGCCCGTGGACCCGTCCACGAACCTGAACGGCGCGGTGGTCGAGGGCATCGGCATCCTGGACGCGCAGGTCGCGGCCTCCACGGCCGCGATCGTGGCAGGGTCGCTCGTGGTGTTCACGGACGGGTCGGACCAGGCGGGCCGCGTGCCAGCGGGCACGGCCATCGCGGCCGCGGGCTCGACGCAGCACTCGGTGTTCGCGATCGGGCTGGGCGGCGAGGTCGATCGCGATTACCTGGAAGACATAGGCCACGACGGGGCAGAGTTCGCCTCGGACGCGGCAGGGGTGGCCGAGGCGTTCGAGTCAATCGCGGATCGCATCGACCGCGAGAGCCGGAAGTTCTACATCCTGGCCTACTGCTCGCCCAAGCGCAGCGGCACGCACCAGCTCACGCTGTCGGTCGAGGGACGCAGCGGATCCCTCGCATTCAGCTTCGACGCCACGGGATTCGGCCCGGGCTGCGATCCCGGGACCATCGTGGACGCCAGCACGGACGCGCCGGTGGACACGATCGCGGACGTGCCGGTGGACACGATCGCGGACGTGCCGGTGGACGACGGTTCCGGAGTCTATGCCGGGTGCTGGGTCGATCCCACGAGCGGCCTGGTATGGGAGGATCCTCCGATGGCCGGGATGCTGACATGGGACTCGGCCGTGTCCTACTGCTCCTCCCTGTCGCTGGACGGCCACGGCGCTGGCGAGTGGCACCTGCCAACGATCTCGGAGCTGAGGACGCTGATACGCGGCTGTGCTGCGACAGAGGACGGCGGCGCGTGCGGCGTCACCGACGCATGCCTGGATAGTTCATGCCAGGGCCCCGAGTGTTACGAGTGCAGCTACCTGGGTGGTCCTGGGGCGGGAGGCTGCTACTGGGACCCGGCGCTGGAAGGGGCATGCTCGGCGTACTGGTCGTCGTCGTCGCATGCGGCCGATCCGTCCTTCGCCTGGTTCGTCCACTTCGACTTCGCCTTCGTCGTCAGCGGCGGCAAGGTCTTCGACCGCTACGTGCGTTGCGTCCGTCCCGGACCGTGAGTTAGGCGCTTTGGCGATTTGGATCTTTGGCTCTTTGCCCGGGGTTTCCTGATGGCGCGATACGAACACCTCCCGATCTACAAGAGGAGTTTCGATCTCGCGGTGCGCGTCGAAACCGTGGTGGCGGGATTCGCGAAGAAACATCGCTACAGCCTGGGCACCAGGCTCCAGAGCGCGTCGCAGGACGTCCTGTGCCGTGTGATCCGCGCGCAGAACGCCTCCAGCGAACGGCGAGTGGCCGAGCTGGAGGATCTCAGGGTCGAGATCGAGGTGCTCAAGAACCTGCTGGCGCTCGCAAAGGAGCTGAAGGCGTTCAAGTCGTTCGACGCCTACATGGGAACGGCCCGGATGGCCGTGGAGATAGGAAAGCAGGGCGAGGGATGGCTCGCCCACAGCAAGGCGCCCCGGGCGCCGGAGTCACGGCCCACCAACCCTCCGGGGGGACGGCCGTGAGCGCGCGCAAGGGCCCACGGTGCGCCCGGCCCGCCGGCCGGTTCCCGGCCGGCATACAGCAGAACCGGCCGTACCGCCAGGATCGGCCGGGGATGACGTCACCGAGTGGCCGGGCAACGTCGTCGCATGCGGCCGATCCGTCCGACGCCTGGAACGTCGACTTCGACGACGCCGACGTCGACAACGACGACAAGGACGACGACAACGACGTGCGTTGCGTCCGTCCCGGAACGTGGCTGCCGGGGCGCCCGGCCGGCCAGGGGGCCGGGCCATAGACGGCACGGCTCCCCGGCCGGCGCTCTTCTCGGCCGCGGCGATACACCGCGCCTACCTCGACTGCCGCAGGAACAAGGGGACGAGCGCCGGGGCCATCGCGTTCGGCGCGAGGCTCGCGGACGAGATCTGCGCGCTAGAGCAGGAGCTGACGTCGCGCTCCTACGCGCCTGGCCCGGCGACGAGGTTCGTCGCCCGGCGTCCGAAGCTCCGCGAGATCGTGGCGGCCCGCTTCAGGGACAGGGTCGTCCACCACCTCCTGGTCCGCGAGATCGAGCCTGAATGGGAGAGGGTATTCATCCACGACAGCTACGCCTGCCGTACCGGCAAGGGGACCCACGCGGCCGTCGACAGGCTGGAGTCGTTCGCGCGCTCGGCGAGCCGGGGCGGGCGGAGGCGGGCGTTCTACCTCCAGGCGGACATAAGGAGCTTCTTCATGTCGATCGACAGGGGGATCCTGTTCGTGTTGTTTTTAATGATGCGGCGCCCACCGAGATCTACGCCGCGAAGCACACTCTTGCCCTACACGACGCTGTTCCGATCTGGCGCCGGGGAAGAA
>CAZGVR010000169.1:0-4573 GCA_964528945.1 uncultured Myxococcales bacterium | reverse complement strand
GACAGGGGGATCCTGTGCGAGGGGCTGGACAGGAGGCTGCGCAAGCGCTTCGGCCTGACGGTCGGCCCTGATCCGGCAGATCCCAGCACGGCGAACCGCGGCGCCGGGGAAGAAACACAGCTCGTCCTTCCATTGCAGACTCGCGGCTCGGGAGCCGGTACTTCCGGGAGGCCAGTGGATGGAGCCGCGCCGGACGAGTACGGCGCGCTGCGCTGGCTCACCGGGCTGCTCGTGTTCCACGACGCCCTCGCTGGATCGAGGGTCGCTTGCGATCCAGGGATCCTCGAGAGGATCCCGGTCCACAAGAGGCTCGAGGGCTGCACCGCCGGGTGCGGGCTGCCGCTCGGCAACCTCACCAGCCAGTTCTTCGGCAACGTGTACCTGGACGCGCTCGATCAGCACGCGAAGCACGCGCTCGGGGCGCGCCGCTACCTGCGGTACGTCGACGACATCGTGATGGTGAGCGAGGACCCCGACGAGCTGCAAGAGTGGCTCGAAGGCATCTCGCGCTATCTGCGAAACGTACTGCGGCTGGAGATCAACGAGCGCAGGACCAGGCTGCGGCCGGTCGGCGACGGTGTGGACTTCCTCGGCTACGTGGTGCACCCGGATCACCGGCTGGTACGGCGCCGCGTGGTGGGCCACATGAGGCGCATGCTCCGCGAATCGGAGCGCAGGCTCGTGAGCCGCGTGAGGCTTCCCGGCTGCGCGAGCGGAGGCTGCCGATTCACGCTCGCGCGCTACCCTCTCGATACGCTAGAGAAGCTCGGCGACAGCCTGGGTTCCTACCTCGCGGTCCTCGAGAAGGCGGACACGGGCAGGCTGCTGGCAAACCTGATCGAGAGGCACTCCTGGCTCGGCGAGTACTTCGACATCCAGGGATACAGGCTCGCCAGGCGCTACCGGCCGCCGAGGAGCAGCAGGGGCGGGCTCGCCAGCCAGCGGGCGTGGTTCGCCTCCATGCACCCGGGCTGCGCCGTGCTGATGCAGGTCGGGACGCACTTCGAGCTGTACGACGACGACGCCACCGCGCTCGGGCCCGGCCTGGGATTGCGCGCAATCAGGCCTCGCCCGGGCTTCGCGAGGAGACGCGGGTTCCATGTACGTCTTCTGCCTTCCAGGATCGGGATCTCACTACCGCAGATCGCCAGATGGGCGTCGATGGCGCCGTCGGTGCCCTGCAACGGGACGCACGAAGCCGGGTGGGAACGCGTGGCGGCGAGGCTCCTCGCCGCCGGCCTGCCGGTCGTGGTGGCGATCGAGACCGGCGCCAGGCTCGAGCGTCTTGCGGAGAGACGAGCCGTGCTTTGCATCAGGCCCGGGCCCCGATGAACGGTCCGCGCCGGAGAACGGTCACTTCGAGGCCCGGTTTCCGCAGGATTCAAGTCACGGACGCGTGCTTCGCGGGCAGCCGCCCGCTCGCACAGGCAGGACTTCGAGGAGGCATTTGACGCTTTCGGGATCAGGCATCACGATGTCTGCATGCGCACGACGCTGACGCTCGATCCCGACGTTGCACGGCTCCTCGAGGAGGAGGCCCACCGCCTGCGCAGCCCGCGCAAGAAGATCGCGAACGACGCGCTCAGGAAGGGCCTCGCGGGCGCGAGATCGAGGAGGGCCGTGCGCCGCTACAGGGTCGCGCCCCACCGGGCGCGGCTCCGTCCCGGGATCGACCGCCGTTCGATGAACAGGCTGGCCGACGAGATGGAGGACGCCGACACGACCTTCGAGGATCGAAGGTGATCGTCCCGGACATCAACCTCCTCCTGTACGCCACGGTCGACTCGTTCGAGGAGCACGCGAGGGCCAGGAGATGGCTCGAGGGAACGCGGAGGTGCACTCGAACGACACCGACTTCGGGCGGTTCCCCGATCTCATGTGGGTGAATCCCCTGGAGGAGGGACGTTCCGGGAAGTAGCGGATGTCGACCGCGATTTCCTGGATGAGCTTAGAACTCGCGGTTCGAGTCGAGACGTGATGGCGGGCTTCGTGAAGAAACATCATCCAATGTTTTCATGCGGCGCTGATGGGAGAGATCCGATCGAGATCCCGCTGCGAGCGGCGGGCAGCCTCCCACAGGTCGACGGCGCGCTGCGCATTCAGCCAGAACTCCGGCGTGTCACCGAACAGGCGAGAGAGTCGCAGCGCCATCTCGGGACGGACGGCACGCCGCGACCGCAGCAGCTCGTTCACGGTCTGGCGGGACACCCCGATCAGCCTGGCCAGATCCGAGACGGTGAGCCCGTAGTCGGGAAGGAAGTCCTGCCGGAGCATCTCGCCGGGATGCGTTGGACGAACCTTCCTGGCCCTGTCGTTCGGAACGCTCATGCTTCACCTCGTCTCAATGGTAATCGGTCAGCTCCACGTCGTACGCGTCCCCATCCAGGAACCGGAAGCAGACCCTCCACTGGTCGTTCACCGAGATGGAGTATTGCCCGTCCCGGTCGCCTCTAAGGGCGTGCAGCCTGTTGCTAGGGGGAACCCTGAGGTCATCGAGGCACGTGGCGAGGTCGATGTACTCCATCCTCCTCGATGAGGCTTTCCATATCCCCGGCGGAAACCGCCTCGACTTGCCGGTCGCGTGGATGTCGCGCGAGTGACGATCGGCGAACGTCTTGATCACGCCCCGAGTGTAAACTGTCACGTGACACTTGTCAATCTCGCCGTGGGTCGAGGTCCGGCGCGGCGAGAGGCACTCCGTCCACGCCGTGCGCTGCGCCCGTCCCGGACCGTGAAACAGTGGCTTCGGCGCTTCGGATCACACCGGCAGCGACGACAGGAACGTGGGGGCGTCGAGGACCATGACGCCGCCGGCAGAGCCGGGCTCGCGCAGGTCCGACACGACGAGGACCTGGTGCTTCACGCCCAGCTTGCCCGCGAAGTAGTGGATGGCCGGACCAGGATCCGTGCTCGAAAGCTTCGCCTCGACGAGGAGCCATGGCCTGCGATCCCTCGTCACGAGGAAGTCGACCTCGCGCTTCTCCTTGTCCCTCAGGAAGTGGAGGCCGAGGAGAGGGTGGCCCCAGTCCTCGGTGAAGTGGCACCACTTGAGGAGATGGCCGGCCACGAGGTTCTCGAACCTGCGGCCCGGGTCGTCGACCTCGGACCAGTCCCACATGTACACTTTCGGCTCCTTCCTGATCGCCCGCGCCAGCTTCCCGGCGAATGGCCTCAGGACGTGTATCACGTGGAGGCGGCCGAGGAGCCCCACCCACAGGCGCACGGATTCGATTGCCACCTGGAGATCGTCGCGGAGCGAGCTGTAGGAGAGCACGCCGCCGGCCCGATCCACGAGCAGCTCGACCAGTTCCTCGACGTGGGAGAGCAGCTGGACCCTGGAGAGATCGCGCAGATCCTCCTTGATGATCAGATCGCGCCTCTCCTTGTGCCACATCCGGAGGTGCCGGGGATCCATCCTCGTGAAGGGCTCGGGGAAGCCTCCCCACGCGAGCAGGCGATCGTAGGCGGCCCGCGCCCGCGCAGGGGCCTGCCCGGCCGCCCCGGCGAGCGCCGCGATCGTCGAGTCGGGATCGTAGTCCGCGGGCGGCGCGGAAGGGTCCACGACCTCGCGGACGGAGAGGGGTGCATCCTGTACTGGTGATACCGGCCGAGGAGGCTGTCTCCTCCACGCTGGAAGACGTCGAGCCTGCCGCTGCCGGTGACGATCAGGTCCACGGCCTCCCGGCGCGTGTCCCATAGACCCTTCACGTACCTCTTCCACCGCGGGTACTTGTGGATCTCGTCGAGCACGGCCAGCGGGCGCTTCCCCGGGTGCCTCGGCCGGTAGGAGTCCAGGAAGCCGTGCGGGCTGCGCGAGAACTCCCGCCGCCACGCGAGGTCGTCCCAGTTGCGGTACAGGTCCGCGGTGCCCCGCGAGGCGAGGAGCGTCTTCGCGAGGGTGGTCTTGCCCACCTGGCGGGGACCTGTCACGAACGCCATGCGGCCGCCCGGGAAGTGCCGTTCCTCGAGCAGGTGGAGGAGCGTCCTGTCCATGCGGCCATCTTCCACGTATCCGGAAATCGGTCAAGACAGATTTCCGGATGGCCGGAAAACGGTCGTGTGCCTGGCCCGGACCGCCCGCCCGGCCCGCCGCGATTGACACGTCCGGGGGCCGGGGGTAGAAGCGTGGCATGTCGAACCTGGCCGCGCGCTTCCTCACGGCGGCCGTGCTGGGGCCCATCCTCCTCGTGGGCATGCTCCTCCTGCCGCCCTGGGTCACGCTCGCGCTCACGGCGCTGGCGGCGGGGATAGGGAGCCACGAGGTCCTGGGGTTCTTCGGGCACGAGCCGCGGTCCAAGGTGAGGATGATCGGGACCCTCGTGGGGCCCGGGCTCGTGGGCTGCATCTACGCGTACTCGGCCTCGCCGAGGCTCCTCCTGGCAGCCTTCGTCTCTGCCGTGATCCTGGCCCTGCTCCTCGGCACGATCGCGAGCGGCGAGATCCACGCGGCCGGCAGGAAGCTCGCCGGGCTGGTGGTCGCCGCGTTCTACCCCTCGGTCTTCATGGCCCTCGCTGCCCTCATGCGCAGGGACTCGCCCGAGGGCGGGGGGTGGGTCGTGCTGCCGCTCGCTAC